>DAOTNL010000056.1:0-3191 GCA_035450765.1 Kiritimatiellia bacterium
CGTGGACGCTTTTTTCATTGGCGGCGAAGCCGACGGGCCTGCAAAACAGCGCGCCCTTCCTGCTGGCCGCATGCGGGTTGCTGGCATTCCGTCCGCGGCCGCGCCAGGCGTCGCCGTCCGGCCACGTTTTACGTGGGGAAAGCGCCACGGACGGAAATTGAACCGCGCCGTCCGGGATCGGGCGCCTCGCGCCACTCCGGACCAATAAACGGCGAAGAGGCAAAGATGGATGCCCGTATCGCGCTAACCCTTTGCCCAATAACGGGCCCATCGATGAGGATTTCGTTTCGGGCACGACGAAAGACCGGATTGCTAACCGTAAATTAACTCCAACAAGGTTGTTCCAGTTGACGCCGAGGCGTACTCCAAAAATTGGAGAACGTCATATGTGGTCGGTTGAAGATCTCCTGGCGAAAGTTTCCTCCTCGGGCGGTTCGGACCTCATTCTCACGACGGGCGCCCCGCCGAAAATCAAGATCAACGGCGTGCTCCAATCCGTGGGCGAACAGGCGTTGACCGCCGAAGACGCGGAACGGCTGTGCCTCTCGGTGCTCAACGAAACGCAAAAAGAATTCCTGCGCGAGAAGCGCAGCGTGGACCTGTCGAGGGGCTTCCCGAACGTCAGCCGCTTCCGCTTCAACGTGTTCTACCAGCGCGGCACGCTCGCCATGGCCGCGCGCCTGATCCCCACGCGGATTCCGTCCTTCGCGGAACTGGGCTTGCCGCCCATCGTCCAGCAGTTCGCGATGTTTCCGCACGGGCTGGTGCTGCTGACGGGGCCGGCCGGAAGCGGCAAATCCACCACGCTGGCCGCGATGATCGAGCACATCAACGCCCACCGGTCGGCGCACGTCGTGTGCCTCGAGGACCCGATCGAATACCTGCATTCGCATGGCAAGAGCGTGATCGAGCAGCGGGAAATCTACGAAGACGCCACGTCGTTTCCCGATGCGCTGCAAGGCGTTTTCCGGCAATCGCCGGACGTCATCATGATCGGCGAAATGCGCGACGTCGAAACCATGCAGCTGGCGCTGACGCTGGCGGAAACCGGCCACCTGATCCTCGGCACTCTCCACACGCAGGACACGACCCACGCGATCAACCGCATCGTGGACATCTTTCCGCCGGCGCACCAGCAGCAGGTCTATACCCAGCTGTCCATGGTGCTGGCCGGCATCATCTCGCAGACGCTGCTGCTGACGGTCGACCAGACGCGGCGCGTGCTGGCCTGCGAGGTGATGCGCGTCAACAACGCCATCGCCAACCTGATCCGCGAGCGGCAGCTCCAGCAGATCTATTCCGTCATCCAAACCGGCAAAGCCGAAGGCATGGTGACGATGAACGATTCGCTGCGCCGGCTGGTGGGCGACGGCTTGATCGACGCGGAGACGGCCATGGAACGTTCGCCGCGGCCGCGCGAACTGGCGCGCCTGCTGGGCGTGGCCCAGCGCGACGCCATGGGCTTTTCCGAAGGCGATGCGGATTTCCATTCCGATACGTGGAAGAACCGGGGAGGTGCAGAATGAAGCGGACGGGCCGGATTCCGATGGCGTTGCGCGGCGGTTTGCGGCGGGCGGTGGCCTGCGGCTGGATCTGGGCGGCCGGGGCGTTGGCCGCAACTCCCGGCGGGACCGCGGCGCCCGGAGCCGCGCAGGCGGATCCGCGCGCGCGCCTCGCCGACCTGGAACGCGCGCTGGATCAGGCGCGTGCCAACCGCGACAAGGCCATGGACGATTTGACGGCCGTATGGCGGCAATTGATGGCCAGTCGCGCGGAACTCGAACAGATTCGCCGGCAAATGGATGAAAACGCCCGTGCCGTGGCGCGGGCGCGCGAAAGCGAACAGAAGCTGAAGCTCAAAACGGACGAATGGGAAGCCGCGCGGCGAACGGCCGAACAGCTGCGCGCGGAATTGAGCCAAGTCCGCAAGCAAAGCGCCGACTGGGAACGCCGCGCAAAGGAACAGGCTGTCCTCGCCGAAAAAGCCGCGGGGCTGCAAGCCGACGTCCAGCGCCTGTCCAGGGAATTGGCGGAAATCCGGAACCAGAACGCCTTGCTGGAAAAGGCCAAAGAGCAACTGGCGACGGGGCAAAGCCGGCTCCAGGACGAATTGGATGCGTTGAAGCGGGCGGAGAAATCGCAGGCCGAGGCGCTCAAGCAATCGCAATCCGAACGGACGCAAGCGGCGGAAAAGGTCCGGGATCTGGAAATGGCTCTGGCGACGGAACGGGAGCGGCTCGCAAAACTGGAACAGGCGAAAGCGGACCTGGCACAGGCGGCGGAAACGGCCGCTGTCCAGGCCGGCAAGGAGGGGGCGGCGCTTCGGACGGAACTGGGAGCCAAGGAGAAGGCACTGGCGGAGTCCGCGCGGAAAGCGCAAGCGGCGGAGGCCGCTGCGGCGCAGAGCCGCAAGGAACTGGAGGCTCTGCGGACGGATATGGCGGCCAAAGCCCAGGCGCTGGCCGAGGCCAACCGACGCTCGGAACGGTTGCAGGCCGACGCGAAGCGAGCGGCGGGACGTCTCGCGGAAGTGGAAAAACAGCGAACGGTCAAACTGGCTGCCGCCGGCGCCAAAACGGCGGAATTGGAGCAGGCGCTGGGAGCCGAGCGGGGGCGTCTCGCGAAGCTGGAGCAGGAGAAGGCAGAACAGGCGAAAGCCGCGGATGCAAAGGTCGCCCAGGCCGAAAAAGAACTCGCGGCGCTGCGGATCGAGCTGGGGGCTCAGGAAAAGGCGTTGGCGGAGTCCGCGCAGCTGGCGCAGCGGCTGAAGGGCGAGGCGGAAGCCGCGGCGGCGCGCATCGCGGGATTGGAAAAGGAGAAGGCGGCGCAAGCGCAGGCCGCGGAGGCAGCCGCGGCGCAGAGCCGCAAGGAACTGGAATCGCTGCGGGCCGGCGTGGCGGCGAAAGGCAAAGCGCTGGCCGAGGCCGGGAAGCGTGCGGACCAGATGCAGGCGGAGGTGAAGCAAACGGCGGGGCGCCTCGCGGAACTGGAAAAGCGGCTCGTGGCCGAGAAAGGCGCGGCGGGCGCGAAAGCCGCGGAGTTGGAAAAGGCCTTGGGAATGGAACGGGACCGGATCGCGAAGCTGGAACGGGAGAAGGCGGCGCAAGCGCAGGCGGCGGAGGCGGTCGCCGCGCAAAGCCGGAAGGAACTCGAGGCGCTGCAGGCTGATTTGGCCGCGAAGGGCAACGCGC
>DAOTNL010000056.1:3291-13521 GCA_035450765.1 Kiritimatiellia bacterium
GGCGGAGTCCGCGCAGCTGGCGCAACGGCTGAAGGGCGAGGCGGAAGCCGCGGCGGCGCGCATCGCGGGATTGGAAAAAGAGAAGGCGGCGCAAGCGCAGGCGGCGGAGGCGACTGCCGCGCAGAGCCGGAAGGAACTCGAGGCGCTGCAGGCTGATTTGGCCGCGAAGGGCAACGCGCTGGCCGAGGCGGGGAAACTTGCGGACCGATTGCAGGTGGAGGCCAAGCAGACATCGGTCCGCATCGCGAAACTGGAGCAGGAAAAGTCGGAGCTGGCGAAAGCGGCGGAGGCGGCCGCCGTCCAGGCGAACAAGGATCTGGCGGCGCTGCGGACGGAACTGGGAGCCAGGGAAAAGGCGTTGGCGGAGTCCGCGCAGCTGGCGCAACGGCTGAAGGGCGAGGCGGAAGCCGCGGCGATGCGCATCGCGGGATTGGAAAAAGAAAAGGCGGCGCAAACGCAGGCGGCGGAGGCGGCCGCCGCGCAGAGCCGCAAGGAACAGGAGTTGCTTCAGGCCGATTTGGCAGCGAAAGGCAAAGCGCTGGCCGACGTCGAAAAGCGCGCAGACCAATTGCAGGCGGAGGCCAAGCAGGCATCGGCCCGCATCGCGAAGCTGGAGCAGGAAAAGTTGGAATTAGCAAAAGCGGCGGAAGCGGCCGCCGTCCAGGCGAACAAGGATCTGGCAGCGCTGCGGACGGAACTGGAAGCCAAGGAGAAGGCGTTGGCGGAGTCCGCGCAGCTGGCGCAACGGCTGAAGGGCGAGGCGGAAGCCGCGGCGATGCGCATCGCGGGATTGGAAAAAGAAAAGGCGGCGCAAGCGCAGGCGGCGGAAGCGGCCGCCGCGCAGAACAGGAAGGAAACTGAATCTTTGCGGGCGGAACTTGCGGCGAAGATCGCGGCGTTGGCCGAGTCCGGGAAGCGCGCGGACCAGTTGCGGGCCGAGGCGAAACAAGCGGCCGACCGCATTGCGGAACTGGAAAAACGACTCGCGGCCGAGCAGGCCGCCGCCGGCGCCAAAACGGCGGAATTGGAGAAGACCTTGGGGGCGGAGCGGGAACGTTTCGCGAAGCTGGAACGGGACAAAGCGGCACAAGCAAAAGCCGCGGAGTCCGCGGCCATCCAGGCGGGCAAGGATCTGGCGGCGTTGCGGGCCGAGCTGGGGACCAAGGAAAAGGCGTTGGCGGAGTCCGCGCGGCAGGCGCAACGGCAAAAGGGCGAAACGGAAGCCGCCGCGGCGCAGACCCGCAAAGAATTGGAAGCGCTGCGGGCGGAACTGGCGGCCAAAGGCAAGACTCTGGCCGAGTCCGGAAAGCGCGCGGAACAGTTGCAGGCGGAGGTCCAGCAAGCGGCCCGTCGCCGCGCGGAATCGGAAAAGCAATGGACGGCCGAAAGAGCGGCTTTGGCCGCGAAAATCCAGGATTTGGAGAAACAGCTGGCCGAGCATGCGAAAACGGCGGCCGAGGTCCAAAAAGAAACCGTCCGGCTGCAGGGCCGGCTGGCGGAAAGGGAAAAAGAGCTCGAACGGGCGGCCGAAAAGGATCGCCAGCTGCAGGCCGCCCTGGCCGCCGTCAATGCCGCCTTGAACGACGCGGGAGGCGCAAAATGAACTGGCCGGCGCGGTTGTCGTTCCGATGCGCGGCCGGATGCGGCGCGGCGGCGCTGCTGGCGCTGGCCGGCGGGACTTGCGGCGCGCGCGCCGGCGCGCCCGGGACCGAATCCCTTCCGGATGCCGCGGCGCTGGATAACCGCGTCGCCGAAATGGAAAAGAGCGCCCGGGATCTCGCGGCCATCGAAAAAGACGTGCGGAAGAACCAGGCCGAGGTGGAACAACTGACGCGGGCGTTGGCCCGGCAGGAAGCGGAAGCGGAAATCGCCCGGGAGCGGGCGCAATGGGCCAAGCAAACCGCGGCGCTGGAACGGCAGCTGGAAGAGCGCTCGCAGGCCTTGGCCCAGAGCGCGGCGGAAATCGCCGGGCTGCGCGCGCAGGCGGCAGAAGCGGAAAAATCCGCGGTAAAACGCCAGGCGGAACTGGACGGAGCCCGCAAGGAAATCGAGGCGCTCCGCGCCCAACTGGCGAAAGCATCGAAAGACGCCGAAGCCGCCCAAACCGCCGCGGCGGAAACCTTGCGCCGCCGGGAAGCCCAGTGGCAAGCGGAAGGCTTGGTGCGGCAAGGCAAGGCGTTGCGCGAGCAGTTGGAGGGCGTGCGGGACGCTTCCCTGGCCTGGTCGCTGAACGATGCCGGACTGCTTTTGCTTTCGGAACGCCGCTGGGACGAAGCGGCGGACCTGTTCCGGCGGGCCTTGACCATCCTCGAAACGACGGTGGGCCGGACCGACGTCGCGGCCGGCACGGTGCTCCAGCATCTGGCGGACGTGGCCCGGGCGAAGGGCGAAGGACTGGTCGCCGAGGCCTACTATCGGGAAGCGGCGGAGACCTTCCGGGCCAAGCTGGGCGCCGCCCATCCGCGGTATGCCGCCGCGCTCAACGGCTGGGCATGCGCGCTGCGGGACATGAAACGGCCGGCGGACGCGGAAGCGCTGTATCGGCAGGCCATCGACGTCTACGAGAAGAGCGGGCGGCGGGATGGCGCCGCCCTGGCGATTCCGCTCTACAACCTGGGCATGCTGAAACTGGATCAGGGGCAGACCGCCGAAGCGGAGCCGCTGTTCGAAAAGGCCGTGCGGCTGGCGGAAAAAAGCCGGGCCACGAATCGCGAAGCCTATTTGATCATCGTGCGCGGCCTGGTCCGCTACTACCGGGCCAGCGGGCAGATGGACCAGGCGACGCAAGCGGAACAGAAAGCGATGGACGTGCTGATCGAATGATTCGGAACCAGGGACGTACCGGCGGGAGCGCAGGATGAAGACGAACGAGTCGAAAGCCAAGTTGCCGGACCGGGGGCGCGTCGGACTGGTAGGCGTCCATTTGGATCTCGATTCGCTGCGCGTGGTCGAAGTGGACCGGGGGCGCATCGTCCGCTGGTTTGCCGCGCCGTATCCGCCCGGCCAGTCGCCGGGCTCCAAGGAGTTTCCGGCGTTTCTCAAATCCCGGCTGGGCGAATTCGATTCCATGCTGCGGCACACGTCCATCTGGGTGGTCGGGCCGACGCCGAGCCTCCAGATGAGGTTCCTGACGCTGCCCCGGACCCGGCCGCGGCTGCTGTCGAACCTGGTCTATTGGACGTTCCGCAAGGAAATTCCCTTCGACGCCGCGCAGACGGCGTTCGACTACGACGCGGAGGGCGGGGATCCCGCCGCGACCGGCGCCGCCAAGAAAACGGACGTGACCGCCTATACGGTGGCCCAGGCCGACGTGGCGGCGCTGACGGGCGCATTCGAGCAGGCGGGATTCCACGTGGACGGCCTGTTGCTGCCTTCGTTTGCGATGCGCAACCTCTTCCGCAACCATCCGGCCGGGCTGCATGCGACGGAGGCCGTCATGGCGCTGTACGTCGGGGACGATTCATCGGCCATCATGTTCCTGAAGGGGCGTAACGTGGTGTCCCACCGGCTGTTCAAGACCGGGCTGGGCGTCATGCTGGAAGCCGTCCGGGACCGGCATCCGGATTGGGATGCGCGCACGGCCTATCGGGCGGTCTGCGCGGCCTACGGGCCGGGCACGCCCGCCGCGGGCGATGCGGGCGATCCGATCCGGGAAATCGTGCAGCCGGCGTTCGGCCGGCTGGTCCAGCAGGTGGAGCGCTCGCTGTCGGCCTATCTGGTCGGGCGCGACGAGAACATCAAGGCGATTTTCGTGGCCGGCGCGCTGGCCGGCCTGCCGCCGCTGGTCGCGGAACTGGGCAGCCGGCTGGGCGTGAAGAGCCGTCCGCTGGATTTGACGCATGCCTACCGGTTCGCGGACCGCGCCGCCGGCTCGTGGACTCCGGAAGAAGCCGGCCAGATGGCCCTGGCCCTGGGGGCGGCCATGTCCGACAAGTCGCAATCGCCCAACCTGGTCTACACCTACGTGAGGCGCGAGAAGGAAGCCCGGGCCATCCGGGCGAAACAACTGCTGCTGGGGTTGGGGCTCGTCGCGGCGGCCCTGATGTTCGCGGGCCACCAATTGGCGGCGCGGGCGAACGACCGCATGCGCGCCGAATTGGAGGTCTGCCTCGGGAGCATCCGCCGCATCGTGCCGCGCACGGACCGGGCCGCCATCCAGGCCATGTCGGATCGCGCGGCCCGCAACAGCGCGCAATTGAAGGCCATGGCCCGGCGCTGCCTGCCGGTGGCCGTCCTGAACCAGGTCGCGCAGCTGACGCCCGAAGACGTCCGGCTGATTTCCGCCGCCTGGGAGCCCGGCGAAGCGGCCAACGCCGGCAAGCGCGCCAAGAAGAAAGCGGCCGCGGCCGGCGTCGATCCGGAGATGCGCCTGCGCCTCGAAGGGCTCGTGCTGGGCGAAGTCGGCCTGCAGGAATCCAAACTGGCTTCCTACCAGATGCGGCTGGAAGACGCCGAACTGTTCGCGGGCGTGGTTCTGATGCGCTCCGAAGCCGGGACGGAAAGCGGGGAGCCGGTCTTGCTGTTCGAGCTGGAAATGCAGATCGAAGAGCTGGCCGGACCGCCGCTCGCGCCGCCGAAGGCGGCGGCGGGAGGGTTGCCATGAACGCGCTGATTTCACTGTATGGCCGCTTGCTGACGAACAGTTTCGTCCAGATCCTGCTGGTGGTCCTGCTGGTGGCCACCGGAGCTTATCTCTACGTGCCGCTGCATGAAGGCCGGCAGCTGAAGGAGCGGTTGACCCGGGCCCGGGCGGAGCGGGTCGAACTGGAGGCCTGCTATCCGATCTATCTGGAACTGGCCCGGCTCGAACTCCCGGAGAAATGGCCGGAACTGGCCCTGCCCCAGGCGGAAAAGCTGACCGAGCGCGACATCGCCTCCGTGACGGAGCGGTTCATGCAGGTGGCGACGAACAGCCTGGTCGAACTGGGCGCGGTCAGTCCGCGGGTCCAGCTCGACGAAAGCGACCGCCGGTATCTGGCGGTCGACCTGCGCGCCACCGGTCCCTACCGGCAACTGCGGGCATTCCTGCTGGGGCTCGCGCAGATGCCGGCGCTGGAGCGCATCGAGAAATTGGAAATCCGGCGGGAGGCGTTGCAGGAGCAGTTCAACGTCGCGGTGCGGTTGGCGCTGGAATAGGGAGCGGCCATGACGAAGCGGGAACGCATTCTGGTCTGGGGCATGGGCGGCGCGGTCGTCTGGGTGGTCGTTTCCCTGGGCCTGGATTCCGTGCACGACGCGGCCGGCACCGCCCAGGCCCGCCGGAAACAGGACGAGATCCAGGCCTTCGTCGAGGGCCAGCGGGCGAAAATCCCGCCGTTGAAGCTCAAGGCCAAGGAGGTCTTTGCGCTGGACCAGGCCGCCGGCCCGTGGGCCGACACGCCCTTCATCGACCGGGCCGCGGATCCGCAGGCGCGGGACGGCCGCGGCTGGCAGTTCCTCTACACGGGGTTCATTCAGGTGGGGGCGCAGCGGTTCGCCATCGTGAACGGACGCGAATACCAGGAAAACGAGCCGGTGGGATCCGGGGAATTCCGGGTGGAATCGATCCAGCCGGAACACGTGACGCTGATTTCCAAGACCGGAGGGCGCCGCATGACCTTGGCCCTGCACGCGTCCAAAGCCCGAAAGGAGCCGAAATGAAAACGCGAGCCTGCCGTTCGTGCATCTGGCTGCCGGGGATCGTCGGGATCGCGCTGGCGATCGGGATCGGCTGCGCCGCGCCGGCCGTCGTGGACAAGTTGCCGGCGCTGAGCGAATTCAACGGCGACCCGGCGGATGCCGTCGCGGACCCCGCCCGGGCGCGCGCGCTGCCGGCGGCGGTGGAGGACGTCCCGCGCAAGGGCGCGGAAGCCGCGCGCGAGACCGCGTTCCGGGAGTTGCCGACCCTGATTCTCAGCGACCTGGAGCTGACGGACGAAGCCGACGTGGCCACGATCCTGCGCACGCTGGCGAAAGCGGCCGGCGTGAACATGCTGGTCAGTCCGCAGGTTTCGGGAAAAGTCGCGTTCGCCTTCAAGGACGTGCCGTGGGACCAGGCGTTCCGCAGCGTGGTGTCCACCGCCGGGCTGACCTACATGTGGGAAGGCGACGTGCTGCGGGTGATGACCATCGACGACATGAAGCGCGACCTGGAAATGGAAACGGTGCTGAAGCAGCGCGAAGGCGTGAAGGCCGAGAAGCGGCGCGTCGAGCCGATGGCGATCCAGGTGATCCCGATCAAATACGCCAAGGCCCGGAACGTCGGCGCCACGGTCAAGACCCTGCTGGCCGCCGCGGCCGACAAGGCCGCGGGCACGGAATACAGCTCGCGGGCCAGCGTGTCCATCGACGAGGAAAGCAACTCCATCATCGTCCACGCGATCCGCGAAGACATCGCCAAGACGGTTGCCCTGGTGGAGCGGTTGGATCGGGCGAAGCGCCAGGTGCATATCGAGGCGCGGATCGTGGAAGCCACGCGCGACGCGGCCCGGCAGCTGGGCGTCCAGTGGGGCGGCCACGTGGCGCGGGTCGACGACGGCCGGCTGGTCGCCGGGGGCGGCCAGGGCGCCGGCGGCTACGGCGCGGTGTTTCCCGCCCAGTTCGCCCAGACGCTCGATCCGGTGGGGCTGACGCTGGGCATGGTGACCGAGCAGATCGGCGCCAGCGAATGGCTGAGCATGCAGCTGACGGCGTTGGCGCGCAAGGGACGCATCCAGATCCTCTCCAGTCCGTCGATCATCACCTTGGACAACGAGGCCGCCATCGTCGAGAGCGGCGAGGAGCGGGCCTACCAGAAATCCAGCTTGACGGGCGCCGGCGTCGATCTCGAGTGGAAAAAGGCCGTGCTCAAGCTCGAGGTCGTGCCCCACGTGGTCGACGAGGAATTCCTGCGGGTGGAAATTTCGGCCAACAAGGACACGTTCGACGAGACCAAGCCGGAGAGCAACGGGGAATTCCCGGTCAACACCAAGCATGCCCAGACGACGGTGCTGCTGCGCAACGGCGAAACCGTGGTCATCGGCGGGCTGTCCAAGGAAATGAGCAGCAGCTCGAGCGCGGGCATCCCGTACCTGATGGACATTCCGTTCGTCGGGGCCTTGTTCCGGAACCGCGGCCAGTCGAAGAGTTTCGACGAAACGCTGATTTTCATCACCCCGAGGATCATCGCCGGCCGGTAGCGGGCCGGAAGGACGCCGCATGGCGAAACCGAAACAAAAAATCGGGCAGATGCTGGCGGAAGCGGGCCTGCTGACCCCCGAGCAGGTCCAGCAAAGCATCGCCGATTGTGCGGCGGCCGGTATCCGGCTGGGCGAATACCTCTGCAGCAAGGGGCTCCTGCGCGAAGAGCAGCTCGTCGAACTGCTGGGTTGCCAGCTGGGCGTGCCCCGCTACGATCCGGAACAATATCCCTTCGACGCCACCTTGGCCGCCCTGATCCCGGTGGAGCTGGTCCAGCGGCTGCAGGTGGCGCCGCTGGCGCGCCGGGACGGCGCGCTCGTGCTGGCCATGGGCGATCCGAGCGACATCGACGCCCTCGACGCCGTCGAGCAGCTGACCCATAGCGAAGTGCTGCCCGTCATCTGCACGGGCCGGGAAATCAACCAGCTGATCAACCGCCTCTACGGAAGTTTCGCGGGGCTCGGCGGCCTGGAGCAGGAAGCCGGCGGCGACAAGGGCGACGTTCCCAGCATGGCCGAAGACCTCGAAGTGGGCTCCCTGAAGGACATGGCCGAGGGCGCCCCGGTCATCCGCATGGTGAACTGGATCCTGTCGCAGGCCGTCCGCGAAGGCGCCAGCGACATCCACATCAGCCCGGAAACGGACCACGTGCAGCTGCGGTTCCGCATCGACGGCAAGCTGCGCGAAATGCCCGCCCCGTCCAAGAAGCTCCACTTGTCCATCGTCTCGCGCATCAAGATCCTCGCGCAGCTGGACATCGCCGTCTCGCGCGTGCCCCAGGACGGCCGGTTCACCGTCCATCTGGACAACCGCGAAATCAACGTCCGCGTCTCGACCATCCCGACCACCAACGGCGAGAACGTCGTGCTGCGGTTGCTGGACATGAGCGCTTTCAACTATTCGCTGGGCGACCTGGGCATGTCCGATCGGGACCGGGCGCTGCTGACGCGCGCCATCGACGCGCCCTACGGCATCATCCTCAGCACCGGGCCGACGGGCAGCGGCAAATCGACGACCCTCTACGCCATGCTCAAGGAGCTCAACACGCCCGACGTCAACATCATCACCGTCGAGGACCCGGTGGAATATCGGATGCCCCGGATCCGCCAGGTGCAGCTGAACGTCAAGGCCGGCATGACGTTCGCCTCGGGGCTGCGGTCCATCCTGCGCCAGGATCCGGACATCATCATGGTCGGGGAAATCCGCGACGCGGAGACGGCCCGGATCGCGGTCCAGGCCGCGCTGACGGGGCATCTGGTGCTCAGCACGGTCCATACGAACGACGCGGCCGGGGCCATCACGCGCCTGATCGACATGGGCATCGAGCCGTTCCTGGTGTCGTCGGTGCTGGTGGTGGCGTTCGCCCAGCGCCTCGTCCGCAAGGTGTGCCCGCACTGCGCCGAGCGCGTCGCGCCGACGCTGGAATCCCGCCGGTTCTGGGGCCTGGCGGAGACGGATCCGATCACGTTCATGAAAGCCAAGGGCTGCGCGCGCTGCCAGCACACCGGCTACCAGGGGCGCATCGGCCTGTTCGAGGTGCTGACGATGGACGACCGCATCCGGGAACTGGTGGACCGCCGCGCCACCGCGCTGGAAATCGCCCGGGCGGCGCGCGAAGCGGATCTCCTGCGCATGCTGAAGGAAGACGCCTTGGCGAAGCTGCGCCAGGGCGTGACCACGATGGAAGAAGCCATGGGCGTCGTGAGCGCCTAGAACGGAAGCCGACATGGGCAGCTATCGCTACGAGGCGGTGAACGAGCAGGGCAAGACGGTCGCCGGCGTGATCGACGCCCAGTCGCTGGACCACGCGAACGAGCTGCTCGCGGGCCGCGGCCTGGCGCCGCTGGCGCTGCGCGACGAGGCCGGCGCGACCGGCCGGGAAGGCCGGCTGGCGGGGCTGATGAAGCAGGTCAATCCGGAAGAGCTGATCCTGTTCACCAAGCAGCTGAGCACCATGATGCGGGCCGGCATCCCGGTGCTGCGGGTCATGGACATCCTCGAGACCCAGGCCGAAAACCCGTACCTGAAGGAAATCTGCAAGGCGGTCGCCGGCGACATTCGCTCGGGCTCCAACCTGCACCGCGCCTTGGCCAAGCATCCCCGCGTCTTTTCCACGCTGTATTGCAGCATGGTCCTCGCGGGCGAAACCAGCGGCGCCCTGCCGCAGATCCTCCAGCGGCTCATCTACATCATCACCCACGAATACAAGGTCCGCACGGAAGTCCGCTCGGTGCTCCAATATCCCCTCATCGTCCTCGGCGCCCTGATCGCGGCGTTCGTGTCGCTGATCATGTTCGTCATTCCCAAGTTCTCCAGCGTCTACGCCAAGGCGAAGATCCAGCTGCCGTTTCCGACCCGGGTCTGCCTGGCGCTGAGCCGGTTCATGAACGCCTACTGGCCGTGGCTGCTGGTCGGGCTGGCGGTGCTCGTGGTCGGGTTCCTCGTCGCGCTGCGCACCCGTCCGGGGCGCTTCGCCTGGGACCGCCTGAAACTGAACCTGCCCCTCGTCGGGCCGCTGCTCGTCAAGGCCGCCCTGTCGCGGTTCGCCAGCATCTTTTCGATCCTGCAGGCGTCCGGCGTGGGCATCCTCGACGCGATCAAGATCCTGTCCGGCACGATCGGCAACGAAGCCGTCGGCCGCGAGCTGGAAGGCGTGCAGTCGCGCCTGGAGCAGGGCCACGGCATCGCCCGGCCGCTGATGGCGGCCAAGTATTTCACGCCCATGGTGATCAACATGGTGGCGGTGGGCGAGGAAGCCGGCAACCTCGACGAAATGCTCAAGGAAATCTCCAACCACTACGATTCGGAAGTGGAATACGCCACCCGGCGCCTGACCACGGCGATGGGGCCCATCCTGATCGCCCTGATGTCCGCGCTGGTCGGCTTTTTCGCGCTGGCCGTGTACATGCCGATGTGGGACCTGGCGAAACTCGCCTCGACGGGCAAATGAAAACGAACTCCATGCGTCTCCAGCTCTATGTCCTCGTCCCGCTGATTTTCGCGGGGCTGACGGCGCTGGCGGCGCTGCTGACCTTTCACCTGATGCGCTCGGGGGCGGTGACCGGCGGCCAC
>DAOTNL010000057.1:0-13438 GCA_035450765.1 Kiritimatiellia bacterium
AGGGCGCGGGGCGGGGGCCGGGGAAGACGGGGTCGAGTTCTTTCAGGAACTGCTGGAACTCGGGGGTTTCGCGGATGGGGGCCAGGTCGGGATCGTTGAGATAGGCGCGGAACTGCGCCGGGGGGATCTGTTCCATCGCGCGGCGCAGCCACGGCACGGCGGCGGGGGCGTTGGTTTCCTGCGCGTAGAGCGCGCCGACGTTGAACAGCGCGGAGAAGTTGCGGGGATCCATTTCGAGGAGCTTTTCGAGCTGCTCGCGGGCGCCGGCGCGGTCGCCGACGCGGGCCAAAGCCACGGCCAGGTTGTTGCGCGGTCCGGGCAGGTTGGGGAACGTTTCGACGGCTTCGCGCAGGACGTCGACGGCCTCTTCGGAACCCGGCTGGCCGAGCCGCATGACGCCTTCCTGGAGCAGGGCGGGCTTGTAGTCGGGATGCAAGCGCCGGCAGGTCTCGATGAGTTCCATCGCGAGGTCCATGTTCTGGGCCTGGAAATACGCGAAGGCCAGGTTGGTGAGGGCTTCGGGATGGAAGGGTTCGTTGCGCAGGGAGGCTTCGAGGACGGCGATGGCGCGATCGATGTTGCCCTGCTGGAGATAGACCAGGCCGAGGATGCGCTGGGCGCCGGCCAGCTTGGGATAGGCCTTCAGCGCGGCCAGCGCGCGCTCTTCGGCCTGCTCGAACCGCTTGGCGACGAGATGCGCGCCCGCTTCCCGGTACGCGATCAGGGCTTCTTCCATCTGCGCGGATTGCTCGAGGGCGGGGACGACGGCGGGCCGCGCCGGCGCGGCGGTGGGGGCCGCCGGCGCGGCGAGGCGCGTCGGGACGGCGGGGGCCGCGGGCGCGGACGGTTCGGTCGGAACCACCAAGGTGCCGCGGCGCTTTTCCTCCCGCAGCACGAGCCACAGGGCTCCGGCGAGCAGGAGGGTGAAGATCGCCACGAACGCGAAGATGCGTCGGTTGGCCGCCGTGCGCAGCTCGTCGGGTTCGGGCACGGGATCGGGGCGATGCGGCGGTTGCGCGGTCATGGCCTAGGGATCCAGGTTGACGAGCCGGCCGGTCTCGAAATCGAGCCGGCGGTAGTAGCAGTTGCGCGGCTGGCCGGCCCGGTTCTTGGTGTGGCAGATTCCGCCGCGGCGCGGCCGCACGACGTAGACGAGCGAATTCTGCTCGCAGTTGACGCGGACTTCGAGCAGGTCGAAGGTCTCGCCCGAGGTCTTGCCCTTTTCCCACAGCTCGTTGCGGGAGGTGCTCCAGAAAATGGCCGTGCGCTCGGCGATGGCCTTCTTCAGGGCGATTTCGTTCGTATAGGCGATCAGGATGATTTCGCGGGTGTCGGCGTGCTGGACGGCGACGGGAATGACGCCGGGGCAGGCGGCGACGGCCTTGGTCAGCTTGTTGAAATCGAGGGTCAGGGCGGTGCCTTCTTCGAGCTCTTTCATGCGGGGACTCCTTGCGGGGCGGGGGCGTCCGCGGCGAAGGGCGCGCGGACTTCGATGCCGTGGGCGGCGAGATAGGCCTTGGCCTGGGGCACGGTGAATTCGCCGAAGTGGAAAATCGAAGCGGCGAGGACGGCGTCCGCGTGGCCTTCGGCGATGCCGGCGCGCAGGTGGTCGAGGGTGCCGACGCCGCCGGACGCGATGACCGGCACGGGCACGGCGTCGGCGATGGCGCGCGTCAGCGCCAGGTCGTAGCCGTTCTTGGTGCCGTCGCAGTCCATGCTGGTGAGGAGGATTTCGCCGGCGCCGCGGCGGACGCCTTCGCGGGCCCACTCGACGGCGTCGAGCGCGGTGGGCTTGCGGCCGCCGTGGGTGTAGACCGTCCAGCCGGGCCGGCCGTCGGTATTGCGGCGGGCGTCGATGGCCAGCACGATGCACTGCGCGCCGAACTGGCGGGAGGCTTCGTCGATGAGATCGGGGTTGAGGATCGCGGCGGTGTTGAGGGAGACCTTGTCGGCGCCGGCCTGGAGCATGCGGCGGACGTCGCCCGGCGTGCGGAGGCCGCCGCCGACGGTCAGGGGCATGAATACCTGCCGGGCCACGGCGCGGACGACGTCGACCATGGTGTCGCGACCGTCGCTGGAAGCGGTGATGTCGAGGAAGGTCAGCTCGTCGGCGCCCTGGGCCTCGTAGGCCCGGGCGACGGAGACGGGGTCGCCCGCGTCGCGCAGCTCGACGAACCGGACGCCCTTGACGACGCGTCCGCCGGCGATGTCGAGGCAGGGGATGATGCGCTTGGCGGGCACGGGCCGGCCTTCCTCAAGGCCAGTATTGGACGATCTGGCTGATGATGCGCCGCCCGAGGTCTTCGGCGGCGGGCTGCAAGGCGATGGCCTTGGAGGAGGACATGTCGCCGGCGAAATCGAAGTCGTACCAGCCGGTCACGGACGGCGATTCGACGACCACGGAGCGGTCCGCGCGCCGATACAGGACGAAGGAGGCCTTGATGCTCATGCGGTACTGGTTGGCGGTCGAGGCGCTGCCCGCTTCGTAGGCGACCGGATCCAGCCAGAACCGGTTGAGGGTGACTTCGAGCACGACGTCGGCATCGCTTTCGGAAGCGACGCGCAGCGAACCGTCCATCTGGATCTGCGACAGGATCGCGCGGGTGACGTCCTGTTCGATCAGCGGCTCGGGGGTTTGGTTCCGGCAGGTGGGCACGTAGACGGTCCGGATGTCCTTCGGCAGCATGGAGCCGAGGCGGTAGTTGGCGCAGCCCGCGGCGAACAGGAGCAGGAGGGCGGCGGCGACGGCGGGAATTCGCTTCATGGTTCTTTCTCCTCGGGCGCGAGCTGGGCGATGCGCGCGCGGGCCTCGGCGGCTTGCGGCGCGGCGGGGAACAGGGCCGCGAACCGGCGGTATTCGATCAGCGCCGACTCGGGTTTGTGCAGGATGCGGTCGTAGTAGCGCGCCCGCGCGAAGGCGACGGCGGCCTGGCGTTCGCGCAGGCGCGCGAGGCTGGCTTCGATCTCGCCGACGTGCTCGGAATCGGGTTGGCGCTGGAGGAAGAGGGTGCAGGCGGCGATGGCTTCGGCGAGCGCGCGGGCGTCGTTGGGGGCGTCGTCGGCCAATTCGACGTGGCAGCGGGCCTGCGCATAGGCGGCTTTGGCGGCGAAGGGGCTTTCCGGATGGCGGTTCAGGGCGGTGAAATAGGCGTCGATGGCTTCGTCGTATTCGTAGGCCTGTTCGTGGGCCGCGCCGATCAGGTAATAGGCCTCGGCCGCGAACTCGCCTTCGGGCGCGCTGGCGACGATCTTCTCGAACAGCGGGATGGCGCGCTCCGGCGCGGCGAATCCCGGCAGGAACAGGATTTGGCCCTTTTTGCGTTCCATGAGGGTCTTGGCGAGGCGCATCTGACGCGCCAGCACCTCGTTGAACTCGAACCGGCCCGGGTAGTGGTCGACCAGATGCTGATAGGCGTCGAAGGCGGCCTGGATTTTGCCGCGGTCGTCCAGCCGGCGGGCGTACATGATCTGGGCCCTGGGCGCTTCTTCGGCGTTCGGCCACCAGATGCGCAGGGCGAGCGCCTGCTTGGCCGCCGCGCGCGCCCGGCCGGCGGCATCGAGTTTCTGCACGTGCTCCCACTGGGCCTCCGGCGTCTTCTCGTGCGGCCGGATGAACAGGTGGAAGCCCCGCCCCGGCGCTTCTTCGGTGTAGGGTTTCGCGCTGGCGCCGGCGGGAACCGGCGCCAGCGCGGCGGCGCCCAGGCACAGGACCCATCCGACGCGGCGCCAAAGGCCGATGGCAGGGGATTTCGACATGGTCGGAACATTACGCAACGCGCCGGGGCCGGTCAAGGCCCGAGGCGCGGTCCGGAGAAGGACTTGCCTGCGCGCGGGCAAATAGCATACGGTGGGCTGCATCGATTGCCCATGACGCCTGTTGCGACAAACTGGATGGCCGCTCTGATGGGGCTGGTGGAAGGAATCACGGAATATCTGCCCGTTTCCTCCACCGGGCACCTCGTTCTGGCGGAAACGTGCCTGAAAACGTCGTTCCACGAAAGCTTCGAGGTGGTGATCCAGTCCGGCGCCATGCTGGCGGTGCTGGTGGAATACCGCCGGCGGTTCCTGCGGCTGGCGGATTTCCGCTCCGAGGCGGGCTTTGCGGGGTTCCGGGGGCTGTTTTGGCTGTTCCTGACGACTTTGCCGGCCATCGTGTTCGGATTCCTGTTCCACGACGCGATCAAGGCCAAGCTGTTTTCGCCGGCGACGATCGCCGTCGCGCTCGGCGTCGGCGGCGTCGCGATGATCGCGCTGGAGCGCTGGCTGCCGTCGCACGACGAAGGCGGGGTGGACGCGATCGGCTGGAAGCGCGCGCTGGGCGTCGGCTTCTTCCAGTGCATCGCGATGATTCCGGGCACGTCGCGGTCGATGGCCACGATTCTCGGCGGCCGGCTGATGGGGCTGGGGCGCAAGACCGCGGCGGAATATTCGTTCTTCGCGGCGGTGCCCGTCCTGCTGCTGGCGGGGGCGTTCGATCTCTACGAAGGGCTGAGCACCCTGCGGCGTTCGGACCTGGCGCCCTACGCCGTCGGGCTGGCCGTATCGTTCATCGTTGCCTGGGCTTCCATCCGGTGGCTCATGCGGATCATCTCGCGCCACACGTTCGAGGGCTTCGGCTGGTACCGCATCGCCCTGAGCCTGGTGGTGTGGTGGGCGCTGGTCTGAGCCGGGACGGCTCAAGCATTCAGGAGTCGGGATTCGGGAGTCAGAATGATGGACCGAAGGCTGTTCATTCTGGATTCTGAATCCTGAATTCTGGATGCCCCAGCTCGAAAAGCATTCCGCACAGCAGATCCGCCCCTGAACTGTGCCCGAACGCGCAGACGGCTTTCACGCGGGCGGACGAGGGGGCTTGCAGCAGTTTTTGCACCGCGACGTTGACGCGGCCTGCGGCGGACAATTCCAGGAAGGCGTTGGAGATCGGGTTTTTTCCAAGGGCATGGCGCAGGATTTCCCGCGCGAGGGCGCCGCGGCGGCGCAGGCGCAGCGCCAGCATCCAGCCGCAAAGGAAATCGTCGCCGGCGGGCGTCAGGCCCGCGCCGCAGCCGCGGATGAGCCGCACGCCGGCCGCGAGGCGGCCGGCGGCGATCTGCGCGAAAGCCTTTCGGAACAGCGCATCGCGATTCGCCTGCTGGCGCGGGATCTTTCCGGAGGGGGCAAACAGCGAGACGAGGCTGTCCGGCGGCGCGTGGCGCGGCAGGGCCTGTGCCAGGACGCGCCGCAGCTTCGCGCGGTCGGTGCGCGGCAGGGCCGAGTCGAAACGGGGGGCGCCCGAACTGCGGGAAATCGCGAGCGATTCGCCCGCGACGAACGCCTGCGGGTTGGCCACGACGAGATTCAGCGGGCCCGCGCCGATGGATTTGTCCACGACGAACAGCGGACGGTCGTCGGCGCCGAGCAGCAGGACGCTGCGCGCGAACCGCGACTTCACCTCGTAGGCGCCCGGCCGGATGCGGTCGCCGCTGGACAGGATCCGCACGGGCTCAGATTTCCGTGAAGACCGCTTCCGCCGGCAGCCGCGACTTGGGCAGCGCGGCGTTCCAATCGTCCTGCCCGCTCCAACCCAGCGCCACCAGCGCGATCGCGGAGAGGCCTCGCTTCCGCAGGTCCAGCTCGGCATCGAGGAGATCCGCGTCGAAGCCTTCCATGGGGCAGGCGTCGAGGCCGAGCGCTGCCGCGCCGAAAAGCAGCCCGCCGAGCGCGAGATAGACCTGTTTTTCCATCCAGGCGCGGACGTCGCCGCGCTGCCGGTGCAGATCAAGGTAGGTGCGGCGCGATTTCGCCTGGTTGGCCGCCGCGGCGTCGTCGGGGAGCCGCCCGTCGCGGCGCTCCTGCGCCAGCAGGGCGTCGAGCTGGGCGTCGTCCAGATCGGCGCGGACGCAAAAGACCACGACGAGCGAGGCGTTGCGCGCCTTGGGCGCGTTGTAGGCGTAGGGCGGCGGCATGGCCCGCGCGAGGCGCTCCTTGGCGTCCGCGCTCTCCGCCAGCACGAAATGCCACGGCTGGGAATTGACGGACGACGGGCTGAAGCGCAGCAGGACGCGGATCTGTTCGAGCAGGTCCGCCGGCAGCGGCCGGCCGGGCGCGAAGGCCTTGGCGGTGCGGCGGGTCGTGGCGAGTTGGGCGACGTTCATGGGGAATCCTCCGAAAGATGCGGCCGAATCTATCCGAACCGCGGCCGGCGCGGAACACAATTTCCGGCGGCCGGCCTACAGCGCGGCGGTTTTGCGACGGGCGGCGGCGAGGGCGTTGCGGATGCCCTCGTAGCCGGTGCAGCGGCAGAGATTGGATTGCATCCATTCGCGGTCGACGGCGTCGTCCGGTTCGGGATGGGCCTCCACGAGGGCCGCGGCGTTGAGGATCATGCCGGGGGTGCAGAAGCCGCACTGGAAGCCGTTTTCTTCGGCGAAGGCCTGCTGGACGGGGTGGTCGCGCAGGCCTTCGATGGTGGTGACGGCGGCGTCCTCGCACTCGACGGCCAGGACCATGCAGGACTTCACGGGCTTGCCGTCGAGCAGGACCGTGCAGGCCCCGCAGTCGCCGTTCTCGCAGCCGCACTTGGCGCCGGTCAGGCCGAGTTTCTCGCGCAGGACGCGCAGGAGGGTGTCGCCGGGGCGCACGGCCGCGCGGCGTTCCTCGCCGTTGACCCGCAGGACGATTTCCGCGATGCCGGAGAGCTCTTTCATGCCAGATCCTCCAGCCCGGCGCGGATCATGTTCTTCAGCAGGGCGACGCGGTATTCCAGCGAGGCGCGCGCATCGGCCCGCAACGGGCCGAGCGCCTCCAGCACGGCGGGAAGGGCGGCGGCGCCGTCCTTGGAAAGCAGCGCGTCCACGGCGTCGGAGCGGAACGGATACGGATGGGCGCCGGAGACGGCGAACCGGATGCCGGCGCCGTCGTGGACCATCGCGACGGTGGCGAGCGGATAATCGACCTCGCCCGTGCGCGTGCGGCGGTAGTGGCTCCAGGGCCACTCGGGCGCTTCGAGCGGGACGGCGAACGACAGCACCAGTTCGCCGGGGGCCAGCACGAGGCGCTTGTCGAAGATCGCGCGCAGGGGGCGCTCCTGGCGCACCGGGGGGCGGTCGTCCGCGCCGGGCGCGACCGTCCGGACGGTGGCGTCGGCCAGCAGCAGCGGCAGCGCCGCCTCGCGGTAGGGCAGCAGGCCGGCGAGGTTGCCGCCGAGCGTGAGGCGGTTGCGGACGGTGCGGTCGGCGATGCCGCGCAGCACGGCGTTGAGCAGCGGAAAGGCGTCGCCCTCGGCCACGTCGGAGAGCGTCAGCGCCGCGCCGAGGTGCAGGCGGCCGCCGCAAATTTCGTGGACGTTGGCTTCCGGGACGTGTTTGACGTCGATGCACGCGCGCAGGTCGAACGCGGCGGTGCGGCGGGCGGCGGTGGCGATTTCGGTGCCGCCGGCGAGGTAGCGCGCGCCCGCGTGCCGGCGCCAGGCGTCCACGGCCTCTTCGGCGGTGTCGGGGCGGAAATAGACGACGTCGGCGGCGATCATGGGGCGGGCTCCTGCATTTTCTTCCAGAGAACTTCGGGGGTCATGGGCAGCTCCGCCAGTTGCGCGCCGACGGCGAGCGACGCGGCTTGGGAGAGGCAGCCGGGCATGCCGACGATGCCCTGTTCGCCCAGCCCGCGCAGGCCGTAGGGGCCGTCGAGCTGGGGCGTTTCGACGAAATCGACGAAATATTCGGGATCCTCGCCGTAGCGCAGGATCTTGTAGTCGCGCAGCGTGCCGTTCTGGACGACCTGGCGGGCATCGAAGACGAAGCCTTCGCAGAGCGAGTAGCCGATACCCATGGCCATGGCGCCGACGACCTGCCCGCGGGCGAGGGCGGGATGCACGACCTTGCCGACGTCCATCGCGCAGGCCGCTTTGAGGACGCGGATCGCGCCATCGGCGGGATCGACTTCGACCTCGACGCCTTCGGCGCCGAGCGTCCATTCCAGCCACGGCTTGCCCGCGCCGGTCTCGGGATCGAGGCCGGTCAGGTCGGGAGTGATGTAGCGACCGCGGCCCACGACGGGCCCGCCGATGGCGTTGCCGTTGGGATAGACGTAGCCGAGGACGACTTTCTCCAGCGGCAGGAAACGGGCCGGTTCGGCGCGGACGAACACGCGGCCGCCGGCGACGTCGAGGTCTTCCGGGGAGCATTGCAGGGGCACGGCGGCGGTGCGCCGGATCTGCGCGACGGCGTCGGCGACGGCCTCCAGCGCGGCGCGGCCGGCCATGAAGAGCGAGCGGCTGGCGGCGGTGGCCCAGTCGTGCGGCGAGCGGTCGGTGTCCACCGCGCGCGTGACGTGGACGCGGTCGAGATCCGTTTTCAAGGCTTCGGCCACGAGCATGCGCAGGCCTTCGTGCGCGCCCTGGCCGATTTCGATGACGCCGGTGCCCAGCGTGGCGCTGCCGTCCTCGGCGAAGTACAGCACGGCGCCGGCATCGGTGAACGTCGGGATGGCCGGTGCCTTCCAGAAGCAGGAGATGCCCTTGGCGCGGATCTTGCCGTCGGGCTGCACCACGCGGTGCGGCGCGGAATCCCATGCGAGCCGTTCGCGCACCTTGGCGAGGCACGCGGGCAGGTCGCCGGTGTTTTCGTCCATCGGCGCGCCGGTCGGCGTGAGGTCGCCGCGGCGGATGGCGTTTTTCAGGCGCAGGTCGGCGGGATCCATTTTCAGGCGCTCGGCCAGCAAATCCATCGCGCGCTCGGTGGCGTAGGAAAGTTCGATATGGCCGAAGCCGCGGAACGCGGTGGCGAAGGGGTGGTTGGTGTAGACGCAGAGGGAATCGGTCTTCAGGTTCGGAACGTTGTAGGGCCCGGTGCAGGAGATGGCGGCCGCGCGCGAAACGTTGACGGCGTAGTCGGCGTAGCCGCCGGAATCGAAGAGGAATTCGATGTCCGCGCCGAGCAGCGTGCCGTCGGCGCGCGCGGCGAGCCGCACGCGCGCCTGCAGGCCGGGGCGGCCGGGACTGGAGAGCAGGTCGGCCTCGCGCGTGTTGGCGAGGCGCACCGGGCGGCCGGGGAAGCGCATGGCCAGCAGACTGGCGAGGGGTTCGAGCATGATGCCGGCCTTGCCGCCGAAGCCCCCGCCGATGGGCCCGGCGCGTACGACGATCCGCCGCTCGGGCATGCCCAGCGCGCGGGCGAGGAGGTTGCGCACCTCGAACGGCGATTGCGTCGAGCTGTCGATTTCGAGCCGCCCGTCGGCGCCGTATTCCGCGATGGCCACGCGCGGCTCCATGGCCACGTGGTTGCCCGGCGGGAAGGAACATTCGCTTTCCACGACGACGTCGGCTTCGGCGAAGGCCTGGACCGGATCGCCCTTGCGGATCTTCGTGCGGTTGGCGACGTTGGTGCCGGGCTCGGGGAGGATGTCGGGGATCTTGGCGTAGGTGGCGAGCTCGGGATGGAGGATCGGCGCGCCCGGCGCGAGGGCCTCGCGCGGGCTGCCGAGCGCCGGCAGCGGGGCGTATTCGGCTTTCACCAGCCGCAGGGCGTTCAGGGCGGAGGCTTCGTCGTCGGCGACGACGACCGCGACGGGCTCGCCGTGGTAGCGCACCTTCCCGCGCGCGAGCGGCGGCTTGTCGCCCATGTAGAGTCCGATCAGGACGTCGGGCCAGTCGGCGCCGGTGAAGACCCCGCGCACGCCGGGGGCGGCCGCGGCGGCGGCGGTCTCGATCTTCTTGATTTCCGCGTGGGCGAGGGGGCTGTAGAGCACGGCGGCTTGCAGCGTGCCGGGTCGGATCAGGTCGTCGGTGTAGCGGAGCGTGCCGCGGACCTTGGCCGGCGCATCGGTGCGGAGCGGCGAAGTGCCCAGATGGGACGCGGGGTTCATGCGCGGCAATCTAAACCGGGATTCTGGAGAATGCAAAAAACCGGTCGCAAAAGGCGGGTAGGGGGGCGGAATCAACTACGAAACACGCGAAAGACACGAAAGAGGGAATGGAGTGCCACAATGGGCACAAAGAGCAAAGCGAACAGCCAACTACGAATAGAGCGAATTCAACGAATGGGGATGGGGATCGGACGGCGGCCCGAGGGCGCCGATTGACTCCCCGCGAGGCGCGGACTATCGTATGGACATGATGGAAGTTCCTCAGGTTCGCGTGGTTCGCGAACGGTCCCCGGAAACCGGCGGTCCGGCCGAGTATCTGCGCCGGGCCGAAACGCTGATGGCCGAAGCGGACCGATTGAATCCTTGGCCGCGCCCGCGCGGGTTTGTCCAGCGGTTTCGCACCCGCGAGGACTACGAAGCGTGGAAAAAGCAACAGGCCAACCCGCGGCTCTGGTGATGGATGCTCCTCTCGGCAGCCTGCTGCGGGTTTGCTCGCTCCTGAATGCGCACGGCGCGCATTATCTGGTTATCGGCGGCTACGCCTGCATTCTGCACGGCTTGGTGCGAACGACCGAAGACGTGGACGTGCTGATCGAGGAATCCGAAGAGAATTATCTCAAGGTCCGGGATGCCCTGGCGGAGTTGCCCGATCATGCGGCGCGGGAACTTACGGCGGACGATTTCGCCGAAAACGTAATCATCAAAGTGGCGGACGCGGTGGAGGTGGACGTCAGCCGGCGGGCTTGGAAAGTGGACTACGCCTCGGCCGCGCGCGCGGCCCAGCGCCGGACCATCGACGGCATCGAAGTTCCGTTTCTGGATATACCGCACCTGATTCTCAGCAAACAAACCTACCGCGAGAAAGACGCGGCCGACCGGGTTTTGTTGGAAAGACTCCAAGATTCGCGGTAACGCCGCGGATCGAAATCCGGGGCCAAACGCGAAATCCGCAAAAGGAATCGGCCAGTCAGGGCTGGCGCGGCTTGAGCTGCCGGACGACCGAACCGATGCCGACGAGGGCGATGGCCAGATAGATCGCCGTATGCCCGCTCCATTCATGGCACGCCTTATCTACGGGTTGAATCGAGGTGGGGTGTCGGTGAGGCTTCGGATTTGAGGAGGGCCATGCAGATGGAGTCGTCATAGTTTTCGTCGAGGCAGCGGGCGTGGCGTTTGCGGCCTTCTTCGATGAAGCCGAATTTCTTGTAGAGCGCGATGGCGCGGGCATTGCCGGCGTAGACTTCGAGCTCGATCCGGGTGGTGCCCTTTTCGAAGGCGTCGGCGATCGTGGCCGCGAGCAGGCGCGGGCCGATTTTTTGGCCGCGGTATTCGGGCAAAATCCCGATCCCGAGCCGGCCGACGTGGGTCATGCCGGGGCGTTCGTCGCGGACGACGTCGCACCAGCCGACGACGTTTCCGTCGTGCAAAGCGTAGAACTGGCTCCAGCCCTTGGCGAGGACCTGGGCGATGAATTTCCGGGTGGATTCGAGCGGCGGGGCTTCTTGGAAGATCAGGTAGCGGTGCTCGCGGGCGACGACGTCCAGCGCCCGCCAAAATCCATCGGCCAGGTCGAGGGACGCGGGTTGGATGAGGATGTCCATGGGGCGGCGGCTGGGTGCGGGGAAATAGTAGGCGGGGGGAGGCCGGAGCTCAATATTCAATCATCAATGCTCATCGAAAAGAACCATCGAAACATGCGAAAACGCGAAAAACGGCCTCAAAACGCAAAAAACAAGTGTCGAAAATCAATTTTTCAGCAGGAAAATATCAGGAAAACAGGAGAGAGCCGTTTTCAACCTGTTTCCTGCTTGGTTTGCGGGTTTTGAAGGCTCGGAAGGGCCTCGGGAGGCTCAAAAAGCCTCGAAAATGGCCTAAAAACGCCCCAAAACCGCAAAAACGGCGGCCTGGGCGGCCGGATCAGGCCGGTCCGAGGGGATTGACGATCTTGGAGAGGTAGTTTTCCAGTTCGCGGCCGTAATCGGTGTCCTTGCCGGCGAGGGTGAGCTGCTTGTGGAGCATGGCGAGGCCGGTGCTGCCGACTTCGGCTTCTTCGGCGGTGGCGAAGCGGCCAGCGACGTTCGGGTCCAGCAGGCGCTGCAGCAGGAGCAGGAACTGGGCGTTCTGGCGGACGTGGTCGGGCAGCAGGTCGTAGAGCCGGCCGGGCAGCTCGCGCTTGGCCTGCAGCAGGGCGGGCTCGTTCTGGCCCATCTCGGGCGGAAACAGCCGCTCGCCGCGGAGCATCTCGAGGCCGACGAGCCCGAGGCTGTAGAGGTCGGACTGCGTCCGCGCGACGCGCTCGGCATGGGTCTCCGGCGCCATGTACACCGGCGTGCCGAGCAGCAGCGTGATTTTTTCGTCCACCAGCGTCGCGCGGCCGTAGTCGATCAGTTTCACGTAGCCGAGCCGGTCGATCATGACGTTGGCCGGCTTGACGTCGGAATGGATGAACCCCATCTCGTGCAGGGTCTCGAGGCCGCGCAGCACCTGGCGCAGGACGTAGAGGGCGATCCCGGGCTGGATCATGCGCTTGCCGTTTTCGTGGCGGAAGATCACGTCGTTGAAGCGCCGCCATTCTTCGTCGGTGGAGCGCGCGCGGACCTGGTCGGAATGGATGCCGTCGAGCAGCTCGCGCAGGGAGATGCCGTCGACGACTTCCATCTGGACGTAGCCGATGCCGTTGCTTTCCTCGTAGACGTCGGGGGCGACGAGGGCGGGATTCTTCACGAGCTGGAGCTTGGAGGTCTGGGCGGCGATGCGGCCCATGTCGGTCCAGTATTTCTTGGCGCTGGCGTAGATGCCCGGATCGAACAGCTTGATGGCGTGGCGGGTGACGCAGCCGCGCGCGCCCTGCCGCAGGCCGAGGAACACGATGCCCTGGCGGCCGCGGCCGAGTTCGCGCGGGAACCGGTAGGCGACGGGGTAGTGGATGGCGCGCGCCGCAAGGATGGCCCGGTAGTTGGCGGAAAGCTGGCGGCTGCCGGCGCCGGTGCCGCCGACCGCGCGCGGCACCAGATCGCGCAAGATCGACGGCTCCGCGGCGGAGCTCGGATCCGCGGCGGCCGTGGTGGCGTCGGGCGAGGCGCCCGGCACGACTTCCAGCGCCGTGGTTTTGTCGAATGAAACGGGAGTGGACACGATGGAGAGTTTACCGGAAGGCGCGGGTTTGGCAATATCGCCCGCCATGAAATCCGCGACCGTCCCCGCCGACTATTTCCGCCGCGAGCGCGCGTTCCGGCGCCGGGTTTTTCCCGGCGCCTCGGCCGCGGACTGGGCGGACTGGCGCTGGCAACTGCGGCACCGCGCGCGGACGGCTGCGGCGGTCGCGCGCGCGCTGGACCTGTCCCCGCGCGAGCGGCGGGCGCTGGCGGCGCCGGAAACCTGGCGGATGCCGCTGGCCATCCCGCCGTATCTGCTGGGCCTGCTGGCCGCGGAGCCGCCCGACGGCCCGCTGCGCCGGACGCTGCTGCCCGACGCGCGCGAGGCCCGCGTCGCCGCCGGCGAATTGCGCGATCCGCTGGGCGAGGAAGCCCACCAGGTCGCGCCCGGCCTGATCCGGTCCTATCCCCACAAAGCCCTCCTGCTGGCCACGGCCGATTGC
>DAOTNL010000058.1:0-13031 GCA_035450765.1 Kiritimatiellia bacterium
GCGATCTGCGCGGCGAAATCGGGCGCGGCGGCATGCCGGCGGACGGCCAAGTAGATGCCCCAGGCGGCGGCGCAGCCGATCAGCCCCGCGCCGCGCAGGTTCATGTTCCGGATGGCGGCGCCCATCTCCGCGGGCGTGCGCAAGTCCATGAAGGCGAACCGGTGGGGCAGGAGGGCCTGGTCAATGATCCGGACGCATTCGGGCGTTTCCAGCCAGATCGTGCGGTAATGCTTGCCGTCGACGTTCATGGGCACGGTTTTCCCCTAAAACCGGCAGGGCGTCAAGCCGGGGACGGACGGGGAATCGGCGTTGAAAGGGCGAGGGGGGCGGCGTAGAGTGGGGCGCAAGTTTTCCACACCGTGGAAAAGTTTTTTCCACGGTGTGGAAAACGGGATTTCGAGACCCCTGCGGCCTTGTGCCGCGGGTGAACGAGGCGGGTCATTGGCGTGTCGCCAACGGCAGACCTGGTTCACCCGCCACGCAAGGTGGCGGGGTTCCAGAAGAGGACGAAATGAGCGGCCAGAAGCGATTTCATAAAGTGGCGGTGCTGAAGGGCGGACCGTCGTCGGAGCGGGAAGTGTCGCTGCGGTCGGGCGCGGCGGTGGCGAAGGCGCTGCGGGAGCGGGGCTACGACGTGGCCGAGGTGCTGGTGGGGGAAGACCGCTCGTTCTCGGTTCCCCCGGGCACCGAGGTGGCGTTCGTGGCGATGCACGGGCAGTTCGGCGAGGACGGGACGATCCAGGCGCTGCTGCGGAAACAGGGCATTCCGCACACGGGCTCGAGCCCGGAGGCGAGCGCGCGGGCGTTCGACAAGTCGAAGAGCAAGCCGGTGATCGCGGCGGCGGGGATTCCGACGCCGACCTTCGAGTTCCTGCGCAAAGACCAAACGCGCACCTTGCCGCTGCCGGTGGTCGTGAAGCCGGTGCGGCAGGGATCGAGCGTGGGGGTGTCGCGCGTATTCAAGGAAGAGGACTGGGCGGCGGCGCTGGAGCTGGCGCTGAGCCTCGACGACGTCGCGCTGGTGGAGGAATACGTTCCGGGACGCGAGCTGACGGTCGGCGTGGTGGGCGACGTCGTGTTGCCGCTGCTCGAGATCGTCGCGCCGGACGGTTTTTTCGACTACCGCGCGAAATACACGAACGGGGTGTCGCAACACGTGCTGCCGACGGACATTCCGGAAGCGACGGTCCGGGCCTGCCAGGCGGCGGCGCTGGCGACGTTCCGCGCGCTGGGGTGTTCGGGCATGGGGCGGGTGGACATCCGGTTGCGGCCGGACGGCAAGTTTTTCGTGCTGGAACTCAACAACATCCCGGGCATGACGGAGCTGAGCCTGCTGCCGGACGCGGCGAAGCGGCACGGCTGGAGTTTCCCCGAACTTTGCGAAATGATCCTGGATATGGTATGATCCGCCGACAACGCAGGAGGCGAAGATGAAAGTCCTGAGAGTATTGGCGAATCCGAAGACGGTTGAAAATTCCGCGAGCCTGAAGATCGAGCACGCGTTCACGGCGGCGCTGAAGCAGAAGCATCCCGAAGCGCAGGTCCTCACGATCGACGTCTACAAGGACGAGGTTCCGCTGCTGGACGAAAAGCTGCTGCCGGCGTTTTTCGGGGCGCCGCCGGCGGACGCGGAGACGGCGCGCAAGCGCGAACGCCAGAAGGCGATCCTGGACCAGTTCCTGGCGGCCGATTTGGTCGTGATCGCGACGCCGATGTGGAATTTCAACGCGCCGCCGATGCTGAAGGCGTTCATCGACACGATTCTGGTGGCGGGCAAGACGTTCACGTACACGGCGACGGGCCCGGTGGGCCTGGTGTCGGGCAAGCGGGCGGTGCTGTGCATTGCCAGCGGCGGCGTCTACGAAGGCGCGCTGGCGGCCTACGACACGCTGACGCCGATGCTGAAGACGCAGCTGGGGTTCATCGGCGTGACGGACGTGACGGTGCTGAACGCGCCCGGCCAAGGCGCAGGCGGCGAGAAGGCGGCGGCGAGCACGGCGGCCGCGATTGAAAAGGCCAAGGAAGCGGCGGCCAAATTCTAGCACCGCGCATCCAGGCAAAAAAGCGCCGCGTCCCTTCCGGGGCGCGGCGTTTTCGTTGGCGGAGTGGAGCCGCGATTTACTTCTTCGAAGCTTCCTCGATGGCGACGGCGACGGAGACGGTGGCGCCGACCATGGGGTTGTTGCCCATGCCGATGAGGCCCATCATTTCGACGTGCGCGGGGACGGAGGAAGAGCCGGCGAACTGGGCGTCGGAGTGCATGCGGCCCATGGTGTCGGTCATGCCGTAGGAGGCGGGGCCGGCGGCCATGTTGTCGGGATGCAGGGTGCGGCCGGTGCCGCCGCCGGAGGCGACGGAGAAGTACTTCTTGCCCTTTTCGACGCATTCCTTCTTGTAGGTGCCGGCGACGGGGTGCTGGAAGCGGGTGGGGTTGGTGGAGTTGCCGGTGATGGACACGTCCACGCCTTCCTGCCACATGATGGCGACGCCTTCGCGGACGTCGTCGGCGCCGTAGCAGCGGACCTTGGCTTTTTCGCCGGTCGAGAAGGGGATTTCCTTCACGATGGCGAGCTTGCCGGTGGCGTAGTCGAACTGCGTCTGGACGTAGGTGAAGCCGTTGATGCGGCTGATGATGTAGGCGGCATCCTTGCCGAGGCCGTTGAGGCAGACCTTGAGGGGCTGCCGGCGGACCTTGTTGGCGCTCTTGGCGATGCCGATGGCGCCTTCGGCGGCGGCGAAGCTCTCGTGGCCGGCGAGGAAGCAGAAGCACTTCGTTTCCTCGCGCAGCAGCATCGCGGCGAGGTTGCCGTGGCCGAGGCCGACCTTGCGGTCGTCCGCGACGGAGCCGGGGATGCAGAAGGCCTGCAGGCCTTCGCCGACGGCTTCGGCGGCGTCGGCGGCCTTCACGCAGCCCTTCTTGATGGCGATGGCGGCGCCGACCACGTAGGCCCAGGCGGCGTTCTCGAAGCAGATCGGTTGGACTTCCTTCGCGATGGCGGCGGGGTCGATGCCCTTGTCCGCGCAGACCTTCTGCGCGTCCTGGACGGTGGCCATGCCGTATTTCTTGAGGGTGGCCGCGATCTGGGGGAGGCGGCGGCCGTAGGACTCGAACAATTCTTTGTCAGCCATGGTCGTGTTCTTTCTTACGCGTGGCGGGGGTTGATGGTCTTGACGGCGTCGGCGAAGCGGCCGTAGCGGCCGGTGGCCTTCTTGAGGGCTTCGGCGGGCTCCATGCCCTTGCCGATGTTTTCCATCATGACGCCGAGGCGGACGAATTCGTAGCCGATGATCTCGTCGTTGGCGTCGAGACCGATCTGGGTGACGTAGCCTTCGGCCATTTCGAGGTAGCGGGGGCCCTTGGCGAGCGTGCCGTACATCGTGCCGATCTGGGAGCGCAGGCCCTTGCCGAGGTCCTCGAGGCCGGCGCCGATGGGCAGGCCGCCCTCGGAGAAAGCGCTCTGGCTGCGGCCGTAGACGATCTGGAGGAAGAGCTCGCGCATGGCGACGTTGATGGCGTCGCAGACGAGGTCGGTGTTGAGGGCTTCGAGGATCGTCTTGCCCGGCAGGATTTCCGAGGCCATGGCGGCGGAATGGGTCATGCCGGAGCAGCCGATGGTTTCGACGAGGGCTTCCTGGATGATGCCGTCCTTGACGTTGAGCGTGAGCTTGCAGGCTCCCTGCTGCGGAGCGCACCAGCCTACGCCGTGGGTGAGGGCGGAGATGTCCTTCACTTCCTTGGCCTGGACCCACTTCCCTTCCTCGGGAATGGGCGCGGGACCGTGGTCGCGCAGTTTCTTGACGCAGCACATGTGCTGCACTTCATGCGAATAGATCATGGGTTTTCCTTGGGTTGCGGTTGAATGCCTTTGCGCAATCGGGGGGCGACTGTACTCAAAGGGGCGAAACGGTTCAACCCGGAAAATCGGGACGGCGGCGGCGGAAAAATGTTTTTACGGAAGGTGGGGTGTGGCATAGTGCGTCCGCATTGCGATTTCGGCGAAAGAGGACGATTTTGGCGTTTGGACATGACAAGGGGCGGAGGAAAAACCGCTCGCGGGAAGGCCTGTTGCGGGCCGCCGTGCGCTCGGGCGAGCGGCGGCGGACGGTGCGCCGCCGCGTGCTGGCCGGGCTGGGGGTGTTGATCGGGCTGCCCGCCCTCGCGGTCGGGCTCTATTGGGTCGGCCACCAGGCGTGGCTGGGGATGTTCGCCGAAAACCCCTTTTTCGAGATCAAGCGGATCGAGATCACGACCGACGGCATGCTGGGGGTGGGGGACGTCCAGGAATACGCCCGGGTCCGGCCGGGCATGAACTTGTTCGCCGTGCGCCCGCAGGACGTCCGCGCCGCGCTGCTGGCGGTGCCGGTCATCGCCGACGCCCAGGTGGGCCGCCGTCTGCCCGACGGACTGGTGATCGAGGTGACCGAACGCATCGCGGTGGCGCGCCTGGGGCGTCCCGGCGCAGGCAGCACGCTGGCCGTGGACGCGACGGGCCACGTCCTGGGCCCCAGTTCGGTGCGGATCAGCCTGCCGGTGATTCTCGGCGTGCGGGACGTCGGCTTGCGGCCGGGCGACGTGGTGGCCGATCCCATGCTGCCGGAGGCGCTGTCCATCCTGGAGGTGTGCAACGCCGAAAAAATGCGCGGGGTGCTCTCCGTGGCGTCCATCGACGTCGGCCAGGACGAGCGGATCGAAGTCGGCTTGGCTTCGGGCGAGCGGGTCTTGCTTTCGCGCGACCGGATCAAGGACAAACTGTGGAAATTGCGGGAAATGCTCAGGGAAGCGCGTCGGCAGGGGTTGGCCCTGGCCACGTACGATCTGACGGTGGACCGCAACTACGTGGGCCGCTCGACGGCGGCGGAAGAGGCGCCCTGAGGGGCCGCGGGCGGAAAGGGAAGCGGGCAAGATGAACATCGAACCGATCGTCGCGCTGGAAATCGGCACGAGCCGGGTGCGCGTTTTCGTGGGCGAGGCCCGCGAGGACGGCGCGCTGATGATCACCGCGGTGGGCGATGCGGCCAGCAGCGGCATGCGCAAGGGCGAGATTTTCCATTTCGACAGCGTGTGCGGCTGCGTGGAAACCGCGCTGCGGCAGGCCGAGGAAGCCGCGGACCTGAAGATCAACGAAGTCTATCTGGCGCTGTCCGGTTCCCAGATCGAAGCCCAGCCCAGCCGCGCGGAGATTCCCGTGGACGGCGAAATCGCGCAGGAAGACGCCGACCACGTGCTGAGCATGGCCAAGGAAGTGACCCTGCCGGCCGACCGCGAGATCCTCCACAGCATTTTCGGCCAGTTCGCCGTTGACGGGCTGCCGGGCGTGTCGCCGGTCGGGCTCGTGGGCCAGCGCCTGGCGGCGGAGATGCTGATCGTGCACGGCGTCCATTCGCGGATGGTGAACCTGGTGCGGGTGGTCAAGGCGCTGAAGCTGGAGATGGCCGAACCGCTGTTCAGCGGCCTGTGCTCCGCGCAGGCGGCGCTGTCGGCCGACCAGAAACGGCAGGGCGCGCTGCTGATCGACCTCGGCGGCGGCAAGACCGACTACGTGGTCTACGCGCAGGCCAAGATCGCGGATGCGGGCGTGCTGGCCGTCGGCGGCGACCACGTGACGAACGACGTGGCGCGCGCCTTCCGGCTGTCCACGACCGAAGCGGAAGCCCTGAAACTGCAGCACGGCGACGCCATGGTCAGCGCCGCGGGCCGCACGCGCCGCCTGCCGCTGCCGGCGGCCGCCGGCGAGGCGCCGCGCACCGCGAAGCTCTCGGATCTGCAGACCATCGTGCACCTGCGCATGGAGGAGACCTTCGGCCTGATCGCCGCGCGCCTGAAGCGCCAGAAGCTGCTCTCGCTGCTGGGCGCGGGCGTGGTGCTGACGGGCGGTGGCGCCCACCTGAAAAACGTGGCGCCGCTGGCGGAAAAGGTGTTCGGCCTGCCGTGCGAAATCGGCGCGCCGCGCAACGTGAGCGGCCTGGCCGCGAACCTGGCCGTGCCGGAATACGCGACGGGCGTGGGCGCCGTGCTGCATGGCTACCGCAGCGCGCGCGCCGCGGCGGAACGCTCCCGCAGCGCCTGGAAGCGGCTGGCGCACTGGTTTGGCGTGAACTGAGCGGAGGAACGGACCATGTCGGCGAAATCGGATGACGCGCAGGAAAACGCCCGGGAACTCCGGTGCCGCGTGCTGGTGGCGGGGGTCGGCGGCGGCGGCGGCAACGTCCTGGGCCATGCGCTGGCGGGCTGGGACGAGCCGCCCACCGTGGCGGCCATCAACACGGATGTGCGCGCCTTGGACGCGACGGCCATCGGCCTGAAGGTGGCCATCGGCCGGACGGTCGCCAAGGGCATGGGCACGGGCGGCGACGCCGAACTGGGACGCCTGGCCGCCAACGAAGACCTCGACGCGCTGCGCGCGCTGGTCTCCGGCCACGACCTGCTGTTGCTGGTGGCGGGTCTCGGCGGCGGCACCGCCACCGGCGCGGCGCCGGTTCTGGCCCGGATCGCCCGCGAGGAGGGCTTGCTGGTGCTGGCCTACGTGACCCTGCCGTTCGCGTTCGAGGGGGCGCGCCGCCAGGAACAGGCCCAGGAAGGCTTGGCGGACCTGAAGCAGTCCGCCGACGCGGTCGTCTGCCTGCCCAACCAGCGGCTGCATGCGCTGCTGCCGCCCGACACGTCGTTGCCGGACGCCTTCGCCTTTGTGGACCGCATGATGTCCGCCGGCATCCGCGGCCTTTGGACGCTGCTGGCGCGGGACAACATGCTCAACCTGGACTTTTCGGATTTGCAGAGCCTGGTGGAAAACAGCGGCAACGAATGCTGTTTCGGCTACGGGGAAGGCCAGGGCCCCGGCAAGGCCGAGCAGGCGCTGCGCGGCCTGCTGGAAGGGCCGATGCTGGAAAAAGGGCGCGTGATCGCCAATTCCGGCGCCATGATCCTGAGCGTGACCGGCGGTCCGGACCTGTCGCTGGCGGAACTGGAAACCATCCACCGCCGGTTTCAGGAAGCGGCGCGGCCGGGCGCCCGGATTTCGATGGGCGCGGCCGTGCTGGACGGCTGGACCGGGCGGCTGGCCTTGACCGTTTTGGCGGCGGAACATTGGATCCCGCCCCCCAAGCCCGGCACGCTGTTGATGGAAGCCGGTCCCGATGCGCCGGCCGAAGAACCCGCCGGTCGCCGGCGCAAAAACGTCCAGCAGTCCGAACTGCAGCTGGGAGGCGCCAACGACCGGGGGCGGTTCCGCGACGTGGCTCCGACGATCGTCGAGGGCGCCGATCTGGACGTGCCGGTGTTCATCCGCCGCGGCATCCGGATTCCTTCCTGACTTGGCCTCTGCGGGCTTGATTTCGGGCGTCGGAGCCGCCATGATGCCAAAACCAATTAGGTTGCGGAGGAAACGTCGATGAAAAGCATGAAGTGGTTGGCCTTGGCGTTGGCGGTTTGCTTGTGCGGGCCGGCGGCGCTGGGCGGCGCGTTGTTGACCCAGGGTTCGAATGAAATCGGCGTTTCCGGCCAGCTGGACACCTCGGGCGTGGCCGGCACGGATTTCGACCTGAAGGTCAAATACGCCTATTTCTTCTGGGACCGGACGTCCTTGGGCCTGCGCGGCGGGTTCGGCGACAACGACTGGTGGAGCTATTTCTCCGTGGGCACGACGGCGGAATACAACTTCACGCTGCCGGAAGGCTACCGGCCGGCGATCGGTACGGACTTGGTGCCCTTGTTCATCGGCGCGGCGATCGACTACCGCCACGTGAACCTCGACGAGAACGAGAACGCGCTGGTCTTCAGCCTCGAGGCCGGCACCAAGCTGTTCCTGACGGATTCCACCGCGGTCGTCCTGTCGATGATCGGGGAAATGGGCACGGAAAACATCTACTACGACAAGGACGAGCCCACCGACAAGAACCTGCTGTTCGAGCTCGGCTTGCGGTTCTACTTCTAGACCGGGCGCAACCGGAAACGCAACGAGGCGCGGCCGCGGGCCGCGCCTTTTCCGTTTCCGCCCGCCGCGCGCCGAAAGGGGTTGAATTCCCGGGCAGGCTGGGGTATTCATCTGCGAGTTTTTCGTCCCGCCCTCCGGCGGGACGGAGGCGGAGAGATGGCTGAGCGGCCTAAGGCACCCGACTCGAAATCGGGCGGGCGTTAAAAGCGTCCCGTGGGTTCAAATCCCACTCTCTCCGCCATTTTTCCAGCGAGGATCCCATGGCGGCATTGCTTCTCTATCTCATCGGGGCCCGGTCGGCGGGCAAGACGGCGGTCTTCGACGCCCTGATCCAGACCCCGGAAGGGCCGCATTTCGCGACGAAGGGCGCCCATCGCCTCGGGACGGTCAAGGTGCCCGACGCGCGCCTGGCCACGCTGCGGGATATTTTCCAGCCCAAGAAGTACATCCCGGCCGAAGTCACCTTCGTGGACGTGGCGCTGCCCGCGGGCGGCGAAGGCAGCGGCTTCAGCCAGCTCAACGCGTTCCTGGGCGAGGCGGACGCCTTCGCGCTGGTGGTGCAGGCGTTCGGCGACGTGGATGGCGCGGGCAAGCCGCTCGATCCGGTCGGCCAGCTCGAATCCGTGCTGCTGGATCTGGCGATGGCGGATCTGGAAAAGATCGAGCGGCGCATCGAAAAGATCGAGCAAGAGGTCAAACGCGGGCTGAAGCAAAGCCTGCCCGAGCTGGCCGTGCAGCAGAAGTGCAAGGCCGCCATCGACGCCGGCCGGTCGCTGCGCGATCTCGAGCTGACGGCGGACGAGCAGAAACTCGTCGCCAGTTTCTGCTTCCTGTCGCAAAAACGCGTGCTGGCGATCGCGAACGTGGGCGACGGCGATCCGGCCGGCGAGAAATGCGAAGCGTTGCGCGCCGCCTGCGCGGAGAAGGGCCTCGACCTGCTGGCGTTCTGCGCGCCGCTGGAAGCGGAAATCGCGACGCTGGCCCCGGCCGACCAGGCCGGCTTTTTGAAGGACTATGGCCTGACGGAGCCTGCGCGAGACCGCCTGATCCGGACCGCTTACCACACCTTGAACCTGATCAGTTTCTTCACCGTCGGGGAAGACGAAGTCCGCGCTTGGACGATCCGGCGCGGGGACAACGCCGTGACGGCGGCCGGCAAGATCCACACGGATCTGGCGCGGGGCTTCATCCGGGCGGAGACGGTGTCGGCGGAAATCCTGATCGAGAAGAAGACCCACGCCGCCTGCCGCGAGGCGGGCCTGTTGCGGCTCGAAGGCAAGAACTACGTCGTCCAAGACGGCGACGTGATCGAAATCCGCGCGAACGCCTGAGCCGGCGTTCTACTTGAAACAGATGCGGGAAATCAGCGCGGCGAAGTCTTCGGCGCCGCTGAGCAGTTCGATTTCCACGCGCAGGAAATAGACGGGCAGGTCGCGCCGCTCGAGCAGCGGCAGCCGGACGGCGTCCTTTTCCGTGGTGACGATGGCTTCCGCGCCGCGGTCGCGCGCCGCGTTGATGGCGTCGAGGATTTCCTGCTGGGTATAGCGATGGTGGTCGGCGAAGCGCTTGCGGTGCACCAGTTCGCCGCCGAGCCGCTCGAGGAATTCCTCGAATCCGCGCGGCGAGGCGATGCCCGAGAGCGCCGCGATCTTCTTGCCGCGCAGGAAATCCAGCGGCTGGCGTTCGCGGGTGAACACGTCCTGGAAATGCCGCGGGGTGTGCCGGCACTCGGCGATTTCCGCCTGGTCGTTCAGGGCGTGGATCTGCCGGCGCAGTTCGGGGGAGCCGTCGCCGGGGGATTTGGTGATGAAAATGAACGTGGCGCGGCTGAGGTGGCGGGCGGATTCGCGCAGCAGGCCGCGGGGCAGGACGTAGCCGTTGTCGAAGGGATTGGTGCGGTCGACCAGCACGATGTCCACGCGGTGCTTGAGCTTCAGGTACTGGAAGCCGTCGTCGAGGATCAGCGTGTCGCACCCGAGCTTCTGGATGGCGTAGCGGCCGGATTTCACGCGGTCCTTGTCGACGATGACGCAGACGTTGGGCAGGTTGGAGGCGAGCATGTAGGGTTCGTCGCCGCCCATTTCGGAATCCAGCAGGAGCCGATTGCCGTCGGACACCACGCGGGGGGGCTCTTGCGCCGGGGTCCGGAAGGTGAGGAGGTTCACCAGCTTCTCGGAGATCGGGGCCTCGGCTTTCTTGTAGCCGCGGCTGAGGATGGCCACCTTGCGTCCGTTCTGCTGGAGCGCGCGGGCGAAGACTTCCACGACGGGCGTCTTGCCGGTGCCGCCGACGGTGAGGTTGCCGATGCTGATGACCTGGCAACCGAGGGTCTTGGAGCGGAGGATGCGGTGCTCGAACAGCGCCAGGCGCACGTTCATGATGAAGCTGTAGAGCCGCGAGAGGGCCTTGAGCACGAAGCGCAGCAGATTCGGCCCCACGCCATGCAGGCGGTCGGAAACGACCGCCAGAATGAAGATTTCCCATCGTTCGCGGGAGGACCGGGCCATGCGCGCACTATGGCGGCAGGACGGAAGCGGGTCAAGCGCCGGGAAATTTGCGCCCGAAGCGGGTCCGGGGTAGGTTGCCCCGCAAACGGAGGACCGAAACGTGAAAATCTGGACGATGATGTTGGCGTTGGCCGTCGTGGCCGTTGCCGCCCTTGCGCAAGAAGGAACCCCCATGTCGAGCATCTACGATTTCACCCTGAAGGACATCGACGGCCGCGACCGGAGCCTGGCCGAATTCAAAGGCCAGGTGCTGCTGGTCGTGAACGTGGCCAGCAAATGCGGCTTCACCAGGCAGTACGCGGGCCTGGAAAAACTCTACCAGGCGCACAAGGACCGCGGGTTCGCCGTGCTCGGATTCCCCGCCAACGACTTCATGGGCCAGGAGCCGGGCACGGAGGCCGAAATCAAGTCCTTCTGCACCCTGACCTACGGCGTGACCTTCCCGATGTTTTCCAAGATTTCGGTCAAGGGCAAGCGGATCCATCCGCTCTACGCCTTCCTGACCGACGAGAAGCTCCATCCGGGCAGCGGCGGGGAAGTCTCGTGGAACTTCAACAAATTCCTGATCGGCCGCGACGGCGCGGTTCTCGCGCATTACGGCAGCCGCACCGCGCCCGACGATCCCGAGCTGGCGGCCGCGATCGAAAACGCCCTGCAGGCCGCGCCCTGAGTTTTTCCGGCCGGGGGGCGCTTGACGCCGCCGGCGCGGGTGGTATGGTTGCCCGCGACAACTGAATTTGGTCGCTAGGGGTGTCCTCGATCGAGAGGGCTGAGAGTTCCGGTGTTCCGGATAACCCTTGGAACCTGTTGGATCATTCCAACGCAGGGACAGCGGATCGTTTGGAACAGAACCGTGGTTTCTCCGATGGAACCGCGGTTTTCGTTTGCCGCGGCAGGCTCCCCGGCGTCCGGAACATGGAACGCGCATGACGACGAACGGGCCGGTCGAAAGCCGGGAACGCAATCTGAAGGAGTGGGATTTCTTCCTGCTGTGGGCCGGGGCGGCGATTTCGCTGTCCGAAATCTGGGCGGGCGGCCTGTTGGCGTCGTTCGGCTTGCTGGCGGGGCTGGGGATCATCCTGCTGGGGCACGCGGTCGGCAACGCGCCGATGGCGCTGGGCGGACTGATCGGCAGTCGCCACGGGGTGCCGGCCATCGTGGGCACGCGCGGCGCGCTGGGCAACCGCGGTTCGATCCTGCCGGCGGTGCTGAACGTCGTGCAGCTCGTGGGCTGGACGGCGGTGATGCTGTGGATCGGCGGGCAGGCGGCGGCCGGGCTGGCGGGCGGAGCGGGCAGCGCCCGCGGCTGGATCGTCGCGCTGGGCCTGCTGACGACGGCATGGGCGCTGGCCGGCAATCGGTTTTGGCGAACGCTGCAGAAGATCGGCGTGGTCCTGCTGCTGTTGCTGTCCGTGGCGATGACGGCGCTGGCGCTGAAGACCTACGGCTGGCGCGAGCTGAGGGCGGCGTCGCCGGCGCGGACGATGCCGTTCATGCTGGGGCTCGACCTCGTGATCGTCATGCCGATTTCCTGGATGCCGCTGGTGTCCGACTACACCCGCTACGCCGCCGTTCCGGGGCGGGGCATCCGCGGCACGTGGTGGGGCTATTTCCTGGTGAGCTCCTGGATGTTCGCGGCGGGGCTGGTCGCCGCGCTGGCCACGGGCTCGGGCGCGCCGGAGACGGCGCTCATGCAGCTCATGGGCGGGCACGGCCTGCTGGGGCCGGCGGTGGCGATCGTGCTGCTGTCCACGCTGACGACGACGTTCCTCGACATCTATTCCAACGCCGTGTCGGCCCAGAGCCTGTTCCCGAAAATCGGCACGCGGCCGCTGACCGCGCTGGCCGGCCTGGCGGGCACGGCGATCGCGCTCTTCTTCGACGCGACCAAGTACGAGGGCTTTTTGCTGTTCATCGGCGCGGCGTTCTGCCCGCTGTTCGGCGTGGTGCTGGCGGACTATTTCGTCCTGAAGCGCGGGAACTACGCCGCGGAGGATCTCTATCGCCGCGGACGCTACTGGTACGCGGGCGGCGTGAATGGACGCGCGATGCTGGCCTGGGCCGCCGGGTTCGGGGTCTACCGGCTGTGCGCGCAGGCGGAGTTCGCGGGCGGTTCGTCCATTCCGTCCCTGCTGGCGGCCGCCGCGATCTATCTGGCGATTTCGCATGGAAGAAGGGAGCCGAAATGAATCCGAAAACGATCGATGCCGCGCGGGCGGCGGAAAACCTGGCGCAGGTGCGCGCCTCGAAACCCCTGGTGCACAACGTCACCAACTACGTCGTGATGAACTTCACGGCGAACGTCCTGCTGGCGGCGGGGGCGTCGCCGGTGATGGCGCACGCGCCCAACGAGGTCGAGGAAATGGTGGCGTTCGCCAAGGCGCTGGTGCTGAACATCGGCACGCTCGACGACGCGTGGATCGCTTCCATGCTGAAGGCCGGAAAGAAGGCCTCGGAACTGGGCGTGCCGATCGTGCTGGATCCGGTGGGGGCCGGCGCGACGAAGCTGCGCACGGAAACGGCCAAGCGCATCCTGGCCGGAACGAAGGTGGCGCTCGTGCGCGGCAACGCCTCGGAAATCCTCGCGCTGGGC
>DAOTNL010000059.1:0-12983 GCA_035450765.1 Kiritimatiellia bacterium
GCGGTGGTGGAGGTGCCAGTAGATGGCGCGGGACAGCACGATTTTCTCCAGATCGCGCCCGAGGCGGACCAGGTCGTCGACGCCTTGGCGGTGGGACACGCGGATCACGTCCTGCTCGATGATGGGCCCTTCGTCGAGTTTCTCGGTGACGTAGTGGGCGGTGGCGCCGATGATCTTGACGCCGCGGTCGTGGGCGGCGCGGTACGGATTGGCGCCGGCGAAGGCGGGCAGGAAGGAGTGGTGGATGTTGAGGATCCGCATCGGAAAAGCCTGGACGAACGCGGGGCTCAGGATCTGCATGTAGCGGGCCAAAACGACGAAATCCACGTTGCTTTCGCGCAGCAGGGCGATCTGCCGGCTTTCCGCTTCCGCCTTGGTTGCGGCGGTCACCGGAATGCAGCGGAACGGCAGGCCGTGGCGCTCGACGAGGCCGCGGTGGTCTTCATGGTTGGACAGGACCAGGGCGATGTCGGCCGGCCACTCGCCGCTTTCGTGGCGGGCCAGGACGTCGTAGAGGCAATGGGCCTGCCTGGACACCAGGACGGCCATGCGCAGGTGGCGGTCGGAGCGGTGGAGGGTCCAGGCGATGCGCAGGGGCTGGGCGACGGGGGCGAATCGCTCGGGAAACTGCTCGATGGGGATGGTGAACCCGTCGAGTTCCCATTCCATGCGGGCGAAAAAGGCGCTTTCCTCGACGTCGACGTACTGGTCGAGGGCGATGATGTTGCCGTCGTGCCGGGTGATGAACGAGGACAGGGCGGCGACGATCCCGCGCTGGTCCGGGCAGGCGACGAGGAGAATGGCGGTGGGTTTGGGCGCGGGCATGGCGGCTCAATCGTTTTGGGGGATTTCGGGCGGGAGGCGCGTGGAGAGGTCGGGGGCGGTTTCGGCGCCGCGTTCGGCGGCGACGAAGGTGGCCACGAGCGGCCGATGGTCGGAAGCGCGCATCAGCCCCGGCGAACGGACGGCGTACGTCTTTTCGGGCACGACTTCGGGGAGCAGACCCGGGCTGGCGAGCATGTAGTCGATGCGGTGGTAGGCATCGTTGTTTTCCCGGTGCGTCCAGGCGTCGCCGACCGCGTCCACGGGCCGCAGGTCGTGCAGGATCCGCTGGCGCTTGTAGGTGGCGATGTCCCGCAGGGCGGCGGACGAGGGATCGTCGTTGAGATCGCCGACGACCAGCAGATTGACGTCGGGATCGGCGTCGAGCGCACGGCGGATGTGGTTGTTGAGCAGGCGGGCTTCGTTGCGGCGCATCTCGGCCTGGCCGAACGAGTGGAAAACCTTGGACTTGAGGTGGGCCACCATCAGGCGCAGGCGGTACTGGGGATTGATTTCCAGGTCGATCTCGATGACGCCGCGCATGAGCGGAAACTTCGTGGGGCCGATGGTGTAGACGTCGTCGACGTGGGAATTCGTGGCGACGATGGGGAAGCGCGAGAGGACGGCCATGTTCAGGACCGATTTGCCGCGCCGTAGGTATTCTTCGTGGCCGTAGTCGAGGCCGGCCTGCCGAAGGCTGTACTTGAATTCGGCCCAGGCGGCGGGATCGCCCATTTCCTGCACGGCGAGGACGTCGGGCGAAACCTGCCGGATCACGTCGACGATGCAGCCGGCTTCTTCCGGCGGCTTGGGTTCCAAGGTGTCGGAGTCGCCGTCGCGGTCCAGCAGCGCGTACTGGTTCAGGTTGAAGGTCATCACGGAGAATTCGCCGGCCGCCGCCCGGGGAAAGGGCGCGGCCGGGACCGCCGGTTCCGCCGCCGGCGGCCGGGAACAGCCGGCGGACCCCAGCGCGCAGCAGCCCGCGAGAACGATCGGGGCAAAGAGCTTCATGGACCGGCTATTTTTTCTGGTAGGCCGCTTCGATCCGCTGGGAAATGTCGCGGTACTTGATGTCGACGGAATAGATTTCCTTGAAGTAGCCGATGGCTTCGTCCTTGCGGCCCATCTGGTCGGCCAAGATGCCCATTTCGTAGACGACGTCTTTCTTGGTCTCGTCCATGAGCGTGAGTTCGGAGGCGGCTTTCTGGAGCTGCTCGAAGGCGATGTCCGGCTGGCCCTTCTCGCGGAAGCAGAGAGCGAGGTAGTAAAGCGCCCGGGTGCGCCGCTGGGGATTGCGCTGGGCAAGCTGGAATTCCTCGATGGCTTCGTTGTACTGCTTGCGCAGGAAGTACTGGTAGCCCAGCTCGTAGCGGAACTGCAGGTCGTTCGGGTAGCGCTTGACCATTTCGACGGCGTCGGCATAGAGGAAGTCGGCTTTGGCGGCTTCTTGCGCGGCCGCGGCGGCGGCGTCGCCGGCTTCTTTCGCGGCGGCGATGGCCGCGTCGAACTTTTTGACCTTGATGGCCGACGTCGTGCGCTCGATCTGCGGATCGGATCGGCCGGCGGCCTTGGTGGCTTCGTCCAGCGCCTGCAGGGCGTCGTCGTAGCGCTCGGCGCGGACGTAGAGGTCGGCGAGGGCCCGGCGGAAGTTCATGTTCATCGGTTCGCGCTGGATGTCTTTGAGGCGTTCGGCAATCAGCGTGCCGATGTCGCTGTCGCCCTTGACGGACTTGGCCTGCTGCTCGAGCAGGATGGCTTCCTTCTTGTCCTTGAGCTTGGAGCGGAAATCGCTCTTCATGTCGTTCCAGCCGCCGACCTTCATGGTGTCGAGCGCCGCGGCGTCCTTGAGGTTCTTGATGGCGACCTGGTCGTTCGGCAGCAGTTCGGCGACCGTCGCGTAGCAGTCCTTGGCGCCGCCGGGCTGGTTGGTGGCGATGTACAGCCGGGCGAGCAGGCGCAGGAATTCGACGTTCTTCGCGTAATAGGGGCGGGCGATCTCCAGCGTCTGCGTGGCCAGCTCCGTCATTTCGGCGGCCTCGGCGGCCTGGGCGAAGAACTTCAGGAAGGTCAAGTTCAGCGGGTCGATGGCCAGCAGCTTTTCGGCGCCTTCGAGGGCGGCCTTGGGGTCTTTCTTCAGCTTGCCCTGGGCGCCCATCAGCGCAAAAGCGCCCTTCAGGGACGAAAGCTGGTGGGTCATGGCGTTGGGCTTGGCGGCCAAGGCCGCCTTGACCTGGGCGAGCCGCAGGTTTTTCCGGGCCAGCGTGAAGCGGGGTTCCACGGCGATGACCTGCTTGAGCATGTCCAGCGCGTAGCCGGTGTTGCCCCGTTCGAGCGCGGACATGGCTTTCTCGAACAGATCGCGGGTCTTTCGGGGAATTTGGTCCAACGTGATTTCTTCCATGGCGCGCTCCTCTAACAAAGAATCAGCAAGCGGATTACGATCTTGGAAGAATAGGCCGGGGGGGAGGGGCCGTCAAACCTGAAAATGCCGCCGCGGAAAAGCGTTACGGAGCCAGGAAGCCTTCCAGGATCTTCAGGCCTTTTTCGACGTTTTTCCGGTCGGATTTGGACAGGCCGTCGAGCAGGTTTCCCGACGAGCCGGAGGTCGCGCCGGCCAAGGCGTTCTTGAGCAGGTAGTCGAGGTCGGGTCGCGCCTTGGGATCGCTCAAGGCGCCGCGCACGGTGAAGGGGATCATCAAGCCGCCGTTTTCATGGGGCAGGACGTCGGAACGGTTCTTGCCGCCGGTCAACTGGGCCGTTTCCTCGGGGGAGGCGACCACCTTGCCGGACAGATCGAGGCGGTCGTCGAAGGGGCGGAGGACGCCGGCGACGTCGATCCGGTAACCCGGCATGGCCAGGCGGGCGTCGGAAAGCGCGGCGAGGCGGTTGCGCAGCGCGAGCGCGGCGGTGGCGGTCTCGTAGCGCGAGGTCGTCGTGCTCGCCGCCGACTGCTTCGCCCGGTCCACCTTGGCTTGCAAACGCGGCAGGAGTTGCAGCAGGAGGGGATTGTCGAGCTGCAGCCAGACCTGGTCCATCAGCGAACCGCCGCTGCCCACGGTCTGCAAGTTTTCGATGCGGGCCCTGGCGTCGGCCACCAGCGAATCCAGGCCTTCTTTCCCCACGGCATGGCCGCTCGCGCTGGCTTCCAGATGGAGCGTGCCCGAGACCGCGCCGAAATCGCCGAGGCCGTTCGCCGCCAAGGCCTGGCCGATTTCCAGCTGGTCCGCCGTCAGGCTTTCGAGGCGATAGGTCAGCGGACAGCCCAGCAATTGCACGTGGCCGCGCGCCTCGATCGCGCCCTCATAGGCCGAAATTTTCGCGTTCGTGACGGCGAGGGTGCCGTCTTGCAGCCGGGCGCGGACCGTGCCCTCGGTGAAGCGGTTGTTGCCGTAGGCGACTTGCGGGGCGTTCAGCGCGAGCGTGCCTTGCAGGTGTTTCAGCAACAGCGCCAGCGCCGGCGGATCGTCCAGCGCGACGGCGCCGGGGGGCAATTCGCACGGCGCGCGGCGATAGCTCAACGCCTCCGGCAATTCCGCGCCGCCGAACAGATGCGCGGCCACGGGCGGCGGCAGCGAGAGCTCGGCTTGCAGGCCGATTTCCGCGGCGACGGGATGGGCGTCCGTGGCCGCCGACGTCTGGGCGTTCAGCAGGACGTCCAGCCGGTCCGCCAGCGCGCCGTGGACGTTCAGCGTGGCCCACAGGCTTTGGAACGGCAGGGTGCCTTCCGGCAGGAACGCCCGCACGTCCGCGAAATCGCGGACGTCGAGCCGCGCATTGAACGTGGCCGGCCACCCGCCGGGCCGATCCGCGTAATCGGCGAAGGCGGGGCCGAACAGCTCGAATTGGAAACCCGAAGATTTGCCGATGGCGGTCCGCCCGTGCATCTTCAGCGGCCGGTTCGGCGCGAAATCCTCCAGATTGAAATTCAGGTCGGAGAGCGTGAAGACCTCTTCGCCGGCCGCGTCCCGGCGGACGAACTCGAAACTGGCGTCGGCCACGTCTACCCATCGGATGACCAGCGGCGCCGCGGCGGGCGGGGCTTCCGGGCGCGGCACTGCCGGCGGGCGGCCCGGACCGCCCGCCGGTTCGGCCGGCGGCGGGGCCGTTTCGGCCGGCGCGGCTGCGAACAGGTCCGAGAAATTGTAGCTGCCGTCTGCGTTCTGCACGATGCGCAGGGCCGGCCGCTCGAATCGCAAGGCGGCGATTTCCTTTTTGCGGAAATCCACCGTGGCGGAAAACGAGCGGATCGAAGCGAAGTCCCCTGCGCCGTCCTTTTCCCGGAGCGCGGCGTCCCGCACGACGAGGGTGAAGGGAAACAGCTCGTAGTCGATCCGGCCGAGCGTGGCCGGCCGGCCGGTGGTGCGCTCGATGCGCGCCAGCGCCGCCGTCCTGAATTTCGGCGCGTTGAGCAGGTGCCGCAGCGTGAAATGGGCCGTAACCAGCAGGAAGACCGCCGTGCCGGCCAGCCAGAGCAGGAAGCGCAGGAATTTCTTCATGCCGACAGCATAGGCCATGGGCCCGCAAATGCCAAAACCGAAGATGCTTGAAGCGGGCGGCGGTTTCGGGGAATTTAGGGTCCATGAGCCATCCCGCCGAAACCGTTGCCGTGCCGACCCGCCGCGAAGTGCCCGTCGAACTGACCTGGGACCTGACCCCGCTTTATGCCGCGCCTGAAGCCTGGGAAGCCGATTTCGCGCGCTTGGACGACCTGCTCGCGCCGGTGCTGGCCTTGCAGGGCCGGTTGGATTCCGCCGCCGCCGTCGCGCGGCTGCTGGACGCGGAAACCGCGCTGGATCGCGTGCTGGAGAAGCTGCACGTCTACGCCCATCTGCGCCACGACGAGGACACGGCCGACGACGCGAACCAGTCCCGCGAGGCGCGCATCCGCGCGCGCTACGCCGAGCTGGCCGCGCAGTGCGCGTGGATCACGCCCGAACTGCTGGCGCATCCCGAAGAGGAAATCCGCGCCTGGATGGAGGTCCCCGAGCTGAAAGACTGCCGCCGCACGCTGCTGAAGGTGCTGCGCAACAAGCCGCACGTGCTTTCCGCCGCGGAGGAAACCCTGCTCGCGCGCGGCGCCGAAGTGTTCGCCGCTTCGGAACAGACCTATGGCCTGCTGACCAACGCGGACCTGGCGTTCCCGGACATCCCCGGACCGGACGGTCGCCCGCTGCCGCTGACGGAAGGCACCTACCGCTCGTACCTGGAACATCCCGACCGCGGCGTGCGCAAGGCCGCGTTCGAGACGCTCCTGACCGGCTACGGCAAGCTGCAGAACACGTTCGCCTCGACCCTGTCCGCCACGGTCAAGGCGCACGTCTTCCAGGCGCAGGTCCGCCGTTTTCCCTCGGCGCTCGAAGCCGCGCTGTTCGACGACCAGGTGCCCGTCGAGGTGTATGACGGGCTGATTTCCGCGACGCACGCGGCGCTGCCGCTGTTCCACCGCTATCTCGACCTGCGCCGGCGCGCGCTGGGACTGGCGGATCTGGACATGTACGACCTCTATGCCCCGCTGGTGCCGGCGTGCGCGGCGAAGGTGCCGATGGCGGAAGCGCGCGAGTGGGTGCTGGCCGCCTGCGCGCCGCTGGGGGCCGACTACGGCGCGGCGCTGCGCACCGCTTTTACCGCGCGCTGGATCGACTGGCCGGAGAACAAGGGCAAACGCTCGGGCGCCTATTCCAGCGGCTGCTACGACAGCCCGCCGTACCTGCTGCTGAACCACCACGACCGGCTCGACGACGCGTTCACCCTCGCGCACGAGCTGGGCCACTCCCTGCACACCTGGCTGGCCAACCGCGCCCAGCCGCCGCGGATGGCGCATTATCCGATCTTCCTCGCCGAAATCGCCTCCACGGTCAACGAGCTGCTGCTGACCCACCACCTGCTGGCGCAACGGAACGATCCGGCCTTCCGCGCGCACCTGCTCAACCACCTGTGCGATTCCTTCAAGGGCACCGTCTTCCGCCAGACCATGTTCGCCGAGTTCGAACGCGACCTGCACCGCTGGGAGGAAGAGGGCACGCCGCTGACCGCCGAATTCCTGCGCGGGCAGTATTACGATCTGAACCAGAAGTATTACGGTTCCGGTTTGGCCGCGCATCCGGCCATCGGCCACGAATGGTGCCGGATCCCGCATTTCTACTACGATTTCTACGTCTACAAGTACGCCACAAGCTTCTGCGCCGCGCTGGTGTTCGCGCGCCGCTTGCGCGCCGGCGAAGGCGTGGAGGCCTATCTGGGCCTGCTGCGCGCCGGCGGCAGCCAGGATCCCCTCGACGCCGTCGCCGCCGCCGGCGTGGACCTGCGCGACGCGGGCGTGCTGCGCGAGGCCTTCGCCGAATTCGGCTCCGTCCTGGCCGAACTGGAAACCGCCCTGGCGTTGCCGGAAAAATGAAAGCGCGCGACGTTCCCCTGACCGTGCTGGATTTTGAGACCACCGGCGCGGTCGCCGGCCACCCCGACGAGCCGTGGCAGGTGGGGATGGTGGAGCTGAAAGATGGCCGCGTCACCGGCCGCTACCACGAAAGCTATTTGCGCGTGGCGGCGGTCCGCCCCTTCAATCCCTACGCGCCGGGTCGCCACGCGGAACTCCGCGGCGTTCTCGCCGCGGCGCCGCCGCCGGCGGAGTTGTGGCCCGTCTGGCGGCCGTGGCTGGAGGGCCGCCCGCTGGCCGCGCACAATATCGGCACCGAGAAAAAATTCCTCCAGCGCGCCGCTCCGCTGCACGAATTCGGGCCGTGGATCGACACCTTGAAGCTCGCGCGCCGCGTGCGGCCCGATCTGGAAGGCCACGCGCTGGCGGACGTTTGCGCGGCGCTGGGACTCGTCGAACGGACGCGCGAACGGTGCCCCGGCCGCACCTGGCACGACGCGCTCTTCGACGCTTTTGCCAGCGCGCTGGTGCTGGAGCATTGCCTCGCCCTGCCGGGCTGGGAAGACGTCGCCGTCGAGGCCCTCGCCCAAGGCCGGTAATCCGCCGCGCCGAAAAGTTTTTACGTGCTACGTAAAACCGCGCGAAAGTTTTTACGTTCCACGTAAAAGTCCGTCAGACGCGGATCTGGCCGCTGCCCTGGACGACGAACTTGTAGGTGGTGAGTTCTTCGAGGCCCATGGGGCCGCGGGCGTGGAGCTTGTCGGTGGAAATGCCGATCTCGGCGCCCATGCCGAACTCGCCGCCGTCGGTGAACCGGGTGGAGGCGTTGGCGTAGACGCAGGCGGAATCGACCTCGTCGAGGAACTTCTCCTGCGCCTTCTTGTCGGCCGAGAGGATCACGTCGGAATGGTGCGAACCGTGGCGGTTGATCCAGGCGATGGCGGCGTCGAGCGAGGGCACGACGCCGACGGTCAGGATCAGGTCGAGGTATTCTTCGTCCCAGTCCGCGGCGGTCGCGGGCTTGAGGGCGGGGACGATGGCGCGCGCGGCGTCGTCGCCGCGCAGCTCCACGCGCTTGTCCGCCATGAGGGCCGCGAGCCGGGGCAGGAACGTCGCGGCGATCTTTTCGTGGACGATCACCTTCTCCAGCGCGTTGCAGACGCCGGGGCGGCTGCACTTGGCGTTTTCGACGATGGCGAGGGCCTGGTCCGCGTCGGCGGCTTCGTCGACGTAGGCGTAGCAGACGCCCTTGTAGTGCTTGATGACCGGGACGTAGGCCTGCTCGGTGACGGCGCGGATCAGTTTTTCGCCGCCGCGGGGGATGACCAGGTCCACGCGGCCTTCGAGCTGGACAAGTTCGCGCACGGCGTCGTGGTCGGTGGTGGTGATGAGCTGGATGGAATGCGCGGGCAGGCCCTTGCGGGTGCCGCCGGCCTGGAGGACGTCCACGAGCGCCTTGTTGGATTCGAGGGCTTCCTTGCCGCCGCGCAGGATGACGGCGTTGGACGTCTTGAAGCAGAGCGCGGCGGCGTCCACGGCGACGTTGGGGCGCGATTCGAAAATAATGCCGATGACGCCGATGGGGACGCGGACCTTGTGGATGACGAGCCCGTTGGGGCGGATCCAGCGGGAAATCTTCTGGCCAACGGGGTCCTTGAGGCCGACGAGGGCCCGGACGCCGTTGATCATGGCGTCCATGCGCTTGTCGGTCAGCAGGAGCCGGTCGAGCATGGCGTCGGAGAGTCCGGCGGCGCGGCCGGCGGCCATGTCGCGCGCGTTGGCTTCTTTGATCTGGTCGCGCCCGGCGTCGAGCGCTTCCGCCATGGCTTCGAGGATGAGGTTCTTGCGGCGCGAGCCCAGGGTGGCCAGCTGGCGGGCGGCGGCGACGGCCTTGTCGCCCATGTCGATCATGGTTTCATGCAGGGTCATTTTAAAATCCTTCGGTTCAACGCCGCGAAAACTCAATATCCAATATCCAATGTCCAATCACCAATGTCCAACGGAAGGTCAAGTCGTAACGACCAGATTGTCGCGGTGGATCACCTCGCCGGGGGCTTCGGCGCCGAGGAGTTCGCGGATTTTTTCGGTTTTGAGGCCCTTGAGGAGGCGGGTTTCGGCGCTGGAATACTCCGACAGGCCCTGGGCGATGCGCTGGCCGGCCAAATCGAGGACTTCGACGAGGTCGCCGGGGGCGAAATCGCCGGAGACGTCGCGGACGCCCACGGGCAGCAGGCTCTTGCCGCGCTTGAGCAGGGCGTCGCGGGCGCCGTCGTCGACGACGATGCGGCCGTGGGGATGGTGGAAGAAGGCGACCCAGCGCCGGCGATGGTTGAGGCCGCCGTTGGATTCGTCGCTGCCGGAGGCGGGAATGAGCGTGCCGACGTTTTCGCCGGCGACGATTTTCTGCAGGATGCCGTCCTTGCGGCCGTTGGCGATGACGACGGCCGTGCCCATGCGGGCGGCCTCGGCGGCGGAGGTCAGCTTGCTGGCCATGCCGCCGGTGGAGAAAATGCTGCCTTTGCCTTTCGTGTGGGAGAGGGTATCGGCGGTGACGTCGGCCAGGAAAGGCACGCGGCGGCTGCGGCCCTTGGCGTCGGTGGCGTGGAAGCCGTCGACGGTGGTCAGCAGCACGAGCAGGTCCGCCTCGAGCAGCATCGCGGAGCGGGAACCGAGCGCGTCGTTGTCGCCGAACTTGATCTCGTCGACGGAAACGACGTCGTTTTCGTTGATGACGGGGATGACGCCGCATTCCAGCAGCTTGAGGAGGGTGTTGCGGGCGTTGAGGTGGCGCCGGCGGTGCTCGAGGTCGTCGTGGGTCAGCAGCACCTGGCCGATGCGGCATTTCTTGCGGGCGAACAGCTTGTCGTAGGCGGCCATGAGGCGCGACTGGCCGACGGCGGCGGCCATTTGGAGCGTGGGCAGGTCGGCGGGCTTCTTCTTCATGCCCAGCGCCTGCAGGCCGCAGGCGATGGCGCCGGACGAGACGACGACGACTTCGCGGCCCTCGCGGCGCAGGGCGGCGAGGCCATCGACCAAAGCGGCCATGCGGCGGGCGTCGGGGCGGCCGTCGCGCTGCACGAGCACGCGGCTGCCGATCTTCACGACGACGCGCCGGGAAGCCGCCAGTTTTTTTCTTGCCGAAAGATGGGGCATGACGGGGGCAGTCTGCCAAAAGGCCGCCGGAATGGAAAGGGGGGAATCCAGCCGGCTGGCCGGAGCGCCGTCCAGGAAGGTTGAATCCCGCGTTCCTCGCGTGGTAGGCTCAAGGCGTGAACATCAAAGAGGTCATCGTTTGCCTCAACCAGATGCAAACGGAAGGAATCGTCGGGAGCTATGCCATCGGCGGGGCGGTGGGCGCGACCTTTTACCTCGAACCGAGCGCCACGCTGGACGTGGACGTGTTCGTGTCCTTCCGATCCACGCCGGACCAGTTGTTGATCAGTCCGCAGCCCATCTTCGATTATCTGAAAACTCACGGCGCGCAGATGGACGGCGAATACGTCTTCATCGCCGGTTGGCCCGTCCAGTTTCTGCCGCCGACGGGGCCCTTGGCGGAGGAGGCCCTTGCGCAAGCGGTAGCGGTCGACGTCGAAGGCATTCCCGCCCGCGTGTTCACCGCCGAACATCTTGCGGCGATCGCTTTGCAGACCGGACGTCCCAAGGACAAGGCCCGGTTGCTGCAGTTCATCGAGGCCGGCGCGCTCGACGTCCGAAAATTCGAGGATATCGTAGATCGGCATGGCCTGACTGCGGCTTGGCAGCGGTTTGAAAACCAATTCTTGGATGATTCGCGATGACTTTCGATTTCCACAAGATCATGGCCGGCAAGCGAGCGCATCGACAACGGCTGGCGACGCTTCCCATCGGCGAGAAATTGAGGTTGCTGGACGAACTGCGCGCCCGCGAGATCGCGCTGCGGGGCACGGACAAATCCGCGAAGCTCCGCACCGGTATGACGCGCGAGCCGTCGGTGATCTACGGGACAAGCCCGAAAATCGACGGCGGGACGTAGGCCATGGAAAATAAATACCGCTATCTGTTCGGGCCGGTGCCGTCGCGGCGGCTGGGGTTGTCGCTGGGCGTGGACCTGAATCCGGCGAAGGTCTGCACGGAAAACTGCGTGTTCTGCCAGGTGGGGCGCACGACGGAGCTCACGCTGGAGCGCAAGGAGTGGGTGCCGACGGCCGACGTCCTCGCGGAGTTCGACCGCTGGGCCGCGGCGGGGAACAAGGCCGACTACGTGACGCTCTCGGGTTCGGGCGAGCCGACGATGCATGCCCGGTTCGGCGACGTGCTGCGGCACGTGAAGGCGGCGGGGGAGTTCAAGACCGCGGTGCTGAGCAACGGCTCGCTGACGTTCCTGCCGGAGGTCCGCCGCGACGCGGCGGAAGCGGACGTGGTCAAGGTGACCCTGAGCGCGTGGGACGAAGATTCGTTCCGGAAGATCCACCGGCCGGCGGAAGGCGCGACGTTCGCGCGGCTGCTGGAGGGCGAGCGCGCGCTGCGCGCCGAATTCAGCGGAAAACTGTGGGTCGAGGTGATGCTGCTGCCGGGCTACAACGATGCGCCGGAGCAGGTGCGCGCGATCGCGGAGCTGGCGACATCGCTGCGGCCGGATGCGGTGCACCTGAACACGACGACGCGCCCGGCGCTGGCCGGCGTGGAAGTGCCGCGCTTGCCGGAGGCCTGGCTGCGCACGGTGGCGCCGTGGTTTTCGCCGCCGGCGGAAATCCCGGTCTTTGCCGGCCGGGCGAAAACGCCGGAAGCGACGACGGACGCGGAATGGCTGGATTTGCTGGCGCGCCATCCCATCGCGCTGGACGCGCTGGCGACGGCGTGCGGCGCGGACGTCGCGGCGCTGGAACGGCGCTTGGCGCCGCTGGTGGCGGCGGGAAAATTGGCCGTGGAGGAACACCACGGCGTGCGCATGGTGCGGGTGGCGGGGCCATGAGCGACGCGCTGCGCCAGGTCCGCGTGCGCTACGAGGGGGAAGTGCAGGGCGTGGGTTTCCGCTACGTGGCGCGCAACCTCGCGAACGCGCTGGGCGTGGCGGGGGGCGTGGAAAACCTCAACGACGGCGCGGTGCAGCTGGTGGCGGAAGGTCCGGAAGACGTGCTCAAGCGCCTGCTGCTGCAGATCCGGACTTCGCGCCTGGGGCCGAACATCGCCTCCGAGCAAATCGAGTGGCGCGCGGCGCAGGGGCTGGGCGGATTCTATTACCGCTAGGGGATCGTTCCGCGGAACGAGTGTTCGGCGGGGCCGGTGAGGGTCAGCGGGGCGAGGCCGACCTCCAGTTCGTCGCCGCCGGCGGCGCGCACGCGCACGGGGGCGCGGACGAGGCCGAGTTTTTCCGCGACGAGGGCGGCGGCGAGAATGCCGGTGCCGCAGGCGAGGGTTTCGCCTTCGACGCCGCGCTCGTAGGTGCGGATGGCGAGGGCGTCCGGGCCGCGGATCTGGATGAAATCGGCGTTGGTGCCGGCGGGGGCGAAGAGCGGGTGGCGGCGGATGAACGCGCCGAGGGTCGGGACGTCCACGGCGGCGAGGTCGTCCACGACGGCGACGGCGTGGGGCACGCCGGTATTGACGGAATGCAGGGTCAGCGGCCGGTTGTGCCATTCGACGGCCAAATCCATACGCCAGTCCTTGGCGGGGGGGAGGTGGAGGCGGACGAGGGGGGCGGCCAGGACTTCGGCGCGGACGAGGCCGGCGCGGGTCTCGATGCGCAGGTCGGCGGGGGCGGCGCCGATTTCGTGGGCCAGGCGGGCGATGCATCGGGCGCCGTTGCCGC
>DAOTNL010000060.1:0-12956 GCA_035450765.1 Kiritimatiellia bacterium
ACGCCGTTGGACATCGCGAATGCCGTCAGCCCGGCGCGCTCAAACGCCCGCCGGCCGATTTCTTTCAACCCTGCGCCGCCTTCCACCGTCGCCAGCGCCGCACACCCCGAAAACGCCCCCTCGCCCAGATTCGCCACGCCGTCGGGCAGGCGGATGCTCTTCAGACCGCTGGAATCGAACGCCCAGGCCCCGATTTCCGCGAGACCATCCGGCAGGACCACGTTGGTCAGCAGCGCGCAGCCGGCGAAGGCCTCGCTGCCGATGGCGACGACGTCGGCGGGAACCATGAACGAGCCGGCCGTGCGCGGCGGAACCAGCACCAGCGTCGCCGTGCGCCGATCCACCAGCGCGCCGTTCGCGACCCGGAAGTTCAGGTTGTCTTTATCCACGGCGATTTCGGCCAACTGGCGACAGCCCCGGAACGCCCAGGGTCCGATTTCCGCGACGCCGGCGCCGAGTTCGACGCGGACCAGATCGGAACAATAGGCGAAGGCCTTTTCCTCGATGCGCACGACGCCGGCGGGAATCGCCACGGACCTCACCCCGGCGCGATCGGCGAATGCTCCGGATCCGATCGCCGCGACCGGGCGGCCCTCCACGGTCGCCGGGATCGACACTTTGGCGGCCGCGCCTTCGTATTGGGCCAGCACCAGCGCATCGCCGTTGGTCGTCCACGTGAAATCCCCCGCGACGGCCGTCGCCGCCCATGTCAGCCCGACCCACGCCCACCGGCCCACCTCGCGCATCATATTGGTTCCGCTCATGCCCGCAGGATGCCAAATGCGACGCCGCGACGCAATGTCCGGCACCTCAAGACCGATCCAGCACGATTCCGCACCATTCGCCGTCGCCGTCGCGGAGCACTTCGCGGGCGCCTTGCGCCACGAAGACGTCGGCGACGGAATCGCCCTCGAATTCGCGGATGCCGGTCAGGATGAGCCGTTTTCTCGTCGCCCGCCAGAGGCCGGGGGCGGCTTGGATCAGGATATGGGTCAGAATGTTCGCGCAGACGACGTCCGCCGGGCGCTTCAGCCAGCCGGACTGCAGGACGTCGCCGAAGTAGAACCGGATCCGGCCCTTCTCCAGTCGGTTCAAGGCGGCGTTTTCGGCGCATTTTTCGACGCAAACGGGGTCGAAATCGAAGGCGTCGATGGTTTTGACGCCCAGTTTGGCCGCCGCGATGGCCAAAATGCCGCTGCCGGTACCCGCGTCGAGCATCGAGCGCGGTTGGAGGTCCGCGCAGGCCCGTTCGAGCTCTTCCAGGCAAAACCGGGTGGTGAAATGGCCCCCGGTGCCGAAACTGAGCCCCGGATCGATCTTCAGGTTGATCCGCTTGCGGTCGGGGGCTTTTTCCCAGACCGGCACCGTCCGCAGGCGCCGGCCGACGTCCTGGACGTGAAAATGGTGCCGCCAGAAGGTCGTCCATTGCTCCTCGTGGCAGGCCATGGTCTGGACCGAGGACAGGGCGAAGGTCCGGGGCAGTTTCCGGCGGTGGATTTCGGCCTCCGCGAGGGTATCGAAGTAGATTTTGACCACGGCTTGGTCGCCGTGGGGCTGTTCGAGGGAGACCGGTTCCACCCCCCAGTTTTCCCGGACCCAATCGCCAAATGAATCCGCATCTTCCTTTGCAATAACGAGTTCCAACTGTCCGCACGATTTCATGGTTCCCGGTTATACCCCCTCCCGGGACGGCGAACAAGGCCAATCGGACCTCTTCGATTTGACTTTTCGGCCCCAACGGATATTTTCCCTTGCCAATTGTCGGATTTAGTATATCGTTTTACCTACATTGTCGATGAACCGGAAAACCTCCATCTCAAGCTGGCTTGTCCTCGGCGCGGCCCTCCTGCTGCCGCTGGGCGCGACCGCTTTCCGGCCCGCGCCGGAGGCCCCCCGCATGGACCGGTTCCCGATTCCCCAAGCCCCGGCGCAGGCCGCCGAACCCGCCTTGGACGCCGAGCAGAACGCCGCCCGCCTCGTGGACGCCATCATCCAGATCGAGTCCAACGGCGACGCCCGCATGGTGGGCCGCCACGGCGAACGGGGCCTGATGCAGATCAAGGCCGCCACCTGGCGCGACATGACCGTCCGCCTCTTCGGCCGCCCCCGACCCTTCGACCAGGCCTTCGATCCCGCCCTGAACCGCCGCGTCGGCGTCGCCTATCTCGCCTACCTCCAGGAAACCATCCTCCCCCGCCAGGCGGAATGGAAGTCCGACGAGCGCGCGCTCCTGCTGGCGGCCTACAACGCCGGTCCCGGCCGCCTGCGCCGCTCCGGGTTCGATCTCGACCGCATGCCGGCCCAGACCCAGGACTACGTCGAGCGCGCCAGCGCCCTGCACGACGCCTATCTCGGCGAACTGGCGGCGGCGCTCCCCGCGCCGCGCCCGGCCGCGGCGCTGTAGGCGGTTTTCCGGTTTTTGCCGTTGTTCGCGGCGCGGCGGCGTCCTATACTGCCCGCAAATGCGAAAGTAGGACATGAACGAAGCCCTGGAATCCAACTACGGATACGCCCTGCAACTGCTGGTCACCCACCTGATCAAGAACGCCTACCGGAACATCCCCAAGCCGGTCTACCAGGGCGCCCTCGATTTCGAAAGCGGCGCGTGGGGCAAGCAGGACGCCGCGACCAAGCGCGCCCGCGTGCGCGACATCGCCGGCCACACCGAAGCCCCCTCCGACATCCACCGCCACTTCGAAGCCTATCCCCACCCCTACAGCAAGAAGAGCTTCGCCAAGTTCCTGGCGACCCAGACCCAGTACCGGGAAGCGCTCGGCGCCTAGGCGTCGGTTCCTCGCCATGATGGAACCGGTCCTTCCAGATCCGATCACCAACTACAACCGCCAAGTCGCCCGGCAACGCTATCTGCGGCGCGAAGAATACGTCCTCGGCCATCACCCCGGCTTCAACCTCGTCTATTGGCGCCGCATCGTGCGCGCCCCGGCCCGCGTGGAAAGCCTCGGCCGCCGCTGGGGCTGGAGCCGCGACCAAATCAAGCTGACCCAGGCCCTGCTCGTCACCCGCATGGCCTGCGTGTTCATCGACCACCTAATCACCCGGATGACGCAGGCCGACATCCTGCCGCGCGTCGCCGGCGCGCCCCATCTGGAGTGGGAACGCCAATACCGCGATTTCCTGCTGCGCTTCCTGCGCGCGCCCGAAATCCACGGCCGCCGCGACATCGTCAAGATCATGCAGCGACTCCACCGCTACACCATGCCGCCCCAGTCGCTGCTGGACTTCCGCCGCCGCCACTGGCGCTGGATCGCCGCGATCCTGCCCTCGCTGCTGACGCCCGCCGCCGCCGCCGGCCTGTTCATCCGGCGGCAGTTCGACGTCCAGGGCGATCCCGTCGTCGCCGCGCGCAAGATCTGCTTCACCGCCGCGCTCTATTCCGACGTCCAGGAACGGCTCTACCGCCAGCAGTGGATGTACGCCTACAGCGACTGCCTGCTGCGGCTCTACGACCTCATCCGCAAGCACCCCGACGTGCTGGCTGCGATCATCGCGCTGGAATAAGCCCCCGGTCCGCCCCGCTCACCGTTCGCTCGCCACCAGCGCCTGCCAGTTCTGCGCGTGGTTGTTGTGCCAGATCCCCCGTTCCGGATCGAAGAAGCAGAACGCCAAGTGCCATTTGACGGAATCCGGCACCGCGAACGTCGCCGTCCATATTCCGGCGGCGTCCCGCTCCATCGGCACGTCCAGCAGCAGGCGGTTGAATTCGTCGCGGCCCAGGTGCAGCGTCACCTGCGCGGCATCCGCCAGCGGTCCGCCCCGCGCGTCGTAGCTCACCGTGCACGTCTCGCCGCGCGCCGGGAACGCCGGTTCCACCCGCACGTGCCGCCGCGCGACGTATTCCGCACGATCGAAAACCGTCCCGTCCGGCGCCTTGGCTTCGAGCTGGATGGTTTTCCCGGCCACGCGGAACTGGACGAAATGGTAGGCGCTCGTGGCGAACGCGATGTCGGGATGGTTCGGATCGACCTGGTAGAGCCAGCCCCCGCCTCCGCCGCTGACCAGGTACGGCACGCCGTCGATCGGTTTCATCCGCTGGTAGCCGTGCGCATGGCCGCTCAGCACCAGACCGGCCTCGTACTTCGTGAACAGCGGCACCCACCACTGCCGCAAACCGGCGTCCCCGCCGCGCTCGCCCTCCGAAAACGGCGGCCGGTGGAACGCCGGGATCGTCCAGGTCACCGCCGGATCGAACGCCGCCTTCTGCAGCTCGCGCGCGAGCCACGCCGCGCGGCCCGGCCCTTCGAATTCCGTCGAATCCAGCAGTATGAACCGGATCGGGCCGACGTCCAAAACGTAGTCGTGCGCGTCCGGCAGCTCGAACAGCCGGTGCCAGAACGAATCGGGATTTTCCGGCTCGTCGTGGTTGCCCGACACCGGCTGGAAAACGAACGCCGCCAGTTCGTCCCGCAGGCACTCGAAGAGCAGGTTCCAGCTGGCGATCACGCCGGCATAATCCCCCGCATAGCGCGAGTCGGCCAAATCCCCCGTCGAAAGCACGAAATCCGGGTTCGCCGCCACGACGCCGGCCGAAACGGCCTTGGCCGCATCGACGTTGATTCCGCCTTGCAGATCGTTGTGCAGCGCGAACGTGAACGGCTGCTCCGGGTCCGCCGGCGCCGTCCAAAATCGGCCCTGCGCCTCGTAGCCGTCGGTGGAAGAAACCGAGTATTCGTAGTGCGTGCCAGGCCGCAGCTTCCGCAGCGTGAACACGTGCCGGCGGGCAGCCGCCGATTCCGTCGCGCCGCAGACCGACCCGCCTTCCGCAGCCTTGCAGTCCACGCGGCCGATCCCCTCCGCGTGCCGCTCCCACGCCAGCGTGACCGTCGTGCGGGGGTCCTCCGTCCACGTCGCCATCGCCGGCGTTTCCCAGGTGCGCGCGACGGCGGAAACGCCCAGCAGACTCAACGCCAGAAAGGTCCACATCCTCCGTGCATTCATCCGATCCATCTCCTTCCCCTCGCGCCGCGGGAACAACAAAAAAGGACGCCCCGAAAAGAGCGTCCGCAAGCAAGTGGCGTACCTGACAGGAGTTGAACCTGTAACCTTCTGATCCGTAGTCAGATGCTCTATCCAATTGAGCTACAGGTACACCGAATAGGCTGTGTGTTGTACACCACCGCCCCGGTTTTGGCAACCCCCTCTTTCAATTTTTCTCGCCCGCGAAAGGCTCCGTGCCGACGGAGCCGTCGGCGTTCTTCACGAGCAGTTCGATCTTCTTTTCGACCTCGTTGAGCTTGGCGGAGCACAGCTTGACCAGCTTCTGGCCCTCCTCGAACGCCGCCACCATCTTCTCCAGGCCGAGCTCGCCGCTTTCCATCTCCGCCGCGATTTCCTCCAGCCGCGCCAGGGCTTTCTCGAAGTTCTGGGGTTTTTCCGGGGTGTCCGCCATGTCATCCTCCTTGCGCCGCGTCCACGGTGGAGCGCACCGCGCCGTCGGCGAATTCCGTTTCCAGTTGCATGCCCGGCCGGGCTTCCGCCGCCGAGCGCAGGATCTTGCCGTCCCGCGATTTCGTCAAGCTGTAGCCGCGCGCCAGCACGCCCTTGGGATTGAGCATCCGCAACTGCGCCTCGGCGTGCTGGAGCGCGCGGCGGTCTTCCGCCAGTCGCATGCGCGCGGCCAATTCCATGCGCCGCGCGGCCGCCGCGGCGCGCTGCCGCACCAGTTGCGGCAGGCCCGCGAGCGCCTTCTGCAGGCGCACGGCCAGGAAGTCCACGGTCTGTTGCGCCTGCCGCACGACCTGCAGCGGATCGCGCAAGCCGGGCGTCCGCGCCGCGCGTTCGAGCCGGTTCCGCCAGCCCAGCGTGGCCGCTTTCGCGCCCAGCGCCAGCCGGCGGCGCAGATCGGCCACGCGCCGTTCCAGTTCGGCCTTGCCCTGCACGACCATCTCCGCCGCCGCGCTGGGCGTCGGCGCGCGCACGTCGGCCGCGAAATCGCTCAAGGTCCAGTCGATTTCGTGCCCCACCGCCGAAATCACCGGGATGGCCGAGCGCACGATGGCCCGCACGACGGTTTCCTCGTTGAAGCACCACAGATCCTCGAGGCTGCCGCCGCCGCGCCCGACGATCAGCACGTCGAGCCCGCCGCGCCGGTTCAGCAGGTCGATCGCCGCGGCGATTTCGTCGGCCGCGCCGGCGCCCTGCACGCGCACGGGCGCCAACACCACGTGGAGATTGGCGAACCGGCGTTCCAGCACCTGCAAAATATCGCGGATGGCCGCGCCGGTGGGCGACGTCACGATGCCGACGTGCTGCGGCAGCGCCGGCAGCGGGCGCTTGCGCTCGGCGGCGAAAAGGCCTTCCGCGGCGAGGCGCTTCTTCAGCGCCTCCAGGCGCAGCATCAGTTCGCCTTCGCCGGCGGGCTCGATCTTGCGCAGCAGGATCTGGTAGTCGCCGGCCGCCTCGTAGACGGTGATCTGCCCGTAGCCGCGCACCAGCTGGCCGTCCTTCAGCGGCATTTTCACGCCCGCCAGCGCGCTGCGGAACATCACGGCCCGCAACTGGCTCGTGGCGTCCTTGAGCGTGAAATAGGCATGCCCCGAGGCCGGCTTGCGGAAGTTCGAGATTTCCCCCTCCACCCACACGCTGCCGAACGCGCCTTCCAGCGTGCCCTTGATGCGGCGCGTCAGTTCGGTCACCTTCCAGACCTGCCGCCGGGCTTCGTCCCGCCCCGCCGGACCCTCGGCCTCTGGAAAGAACCCGTCCATCGCCCTACCACGCGATCGGCGCGTTGAACTCTTCCAGCTCTTCGGGCGAATAGTCCGGGGAAAGCATGCGCATCTTGCCGACCTTGAGGCGCGCGCGCGCGCCGGTCACGAGATTCTTCACTTCCAGATCGCCGATCATGTAGACCTGGCGGAGCTTCTTGACGGATTTGACCTCGAACCGCTTCACGGCGCGGCCGGCGCGCCAGGCCTCGCCGCGGACGACGGCGTCGTAGGCCGGCGCCACCCACAGGCGCAGATGCGACCAGCCCCCGGCGTATTCGGGCGGGCACGGAATTTCGATGACCTGGCAGTCCCAGCGGTTGGCGACCTTTTCGGAGCCGACGATCTTCGGGTCCGGCCACCAGAAATAGGAAAAGCTCATTTCCATCCAGCTGATTTCGCTGCCCTGGATGGGGCCGAACAGGTCCGGCAGCGGCGCCGGCTGCGGCGGATCGCCCAGCGCATAGGCGAACGCGGCGGCGCCGTCGCCGAGTTCCACGGTCATCTCTTCCAGGATGCCCCCGAAGGCGTCGCGCAGCACGTAGCGCGCCGTGCGGCCGGTGTCCCGGGGCGTCAGCAGGGCTTCCGCCTGCACCGTTTTGAGGTTCTTGCCGTTGGGATCCACCACGCGGATGGCCGCTTCCAGCTCCAGCGGCACCTCGGGCATGGAGCGGCGCACGCGGGCCATCTGCGCTTCCGCGGCGGGGTCGCCGCCGGCCGTCGCCCAGGCGCATGCGCCCACCCAGAAAGCCGCCGCCCAGCCTGCCCATCCGCTCGTTCTCATGCGCCGCATCCTAGGCGACGCGCCCCCCCCGCCGCAAATCATTTCGCGCCCGCGCGCATCGGCGGTTGACGTCCGCCCGCCGCCATGCTAAACAGCGCCACCCTTGCGGAACCCGGGGTTGTTTCCGGGCGTCCGGCGAGGTACGGTCCTGAATGTGAGGTGCAGCATGGCCACGAAGAAAAAGAACCCCAAGAAGGCAACCCGGAAACCCTCCCGGCCCGCGAAAAAAGCGGCGAAAAAGACCGTGAAGGCGAGCGCGCCCAAGAAGGTCGCCAAGAAGGCCCCGGCCAAGAAAGCGCCCGCGAAAAAGGCGCCCGCCAAGAAGGTCCCGGCCAAGAAGGCCGTCCAGAAGGCCGCGAAGCCGGCCCCGGCCAAGAAGGCCGCGAAGAAGGCCGCCCCGCAGGCCCTGCCGAAGACGCTCGCCAAGAAGCTGCCGCCGCCCCCGCCGCCGCCCGCTCCGCGCAAGGTCAAGCCGGCCCGCGCGTTCAGCAAGAGCGAACTCCAGTTTTTCCGCGCGCAGCTCCAGAAGCAGCTCGATCTGATCCAAGGCAATCTCACGGCGCTGGCGGGCGACAACCTCAAGCGTTCGCCCATCGAATCGTCCGGCGACATCAGCGCCCATTCCACCCACATGGCCGACCAGGGCACCGACAATTTCGACCGCGAACTGGCCTTGAACCTCGCTTCCAGCCGGCAGGAATCGCTCTACGACATCGAAGACGCCCTGCGGCGCGTCGATGAAGGCACCTACGGTGCCTGCGAAGCCTGCGGCGGCGCCATCGAACTGCCGCGCCTGAAGGCCCTGCCCTTCGCCAAGAAGTGCATGGCCTGCCAGAACGCCGCCGAGCGCGGCCGCACCAAGTACCGCCCCTTCGGCGGCACGCTGCCCCTGCAGCAGCTCGCGGCCGAAGACGCCGCCGAGTCGGCCGAATCCGCCGACTAGGCGGGCCTGCCCGCGCCGCCCATGACGCCGCTGCTCGTCGCCCTGCTGGTGATCCTGCTCGACCAGGCCACCAAGGAATGGGTGCGCGGCGCGTTTTCCCTGCACGAATCCGTGCCCGTGATTCCGGGCTTCTTCCACCTGACCTACATCCGCAACACCGGCGCCGCGTGGGGCATGTTCAGCGGCCAGAACCTGGCCTTGGCCGTGCTGGCGTTCGCGATGCTGGTGGCGCTCGTCCTGTTCCGCCGCCAGTTCCTGCCGCCCGGCCGCGTGCACCGCGTCGCGCTCGGGCTGCTCTGCGGCGGCATCGTGGGCAACCTCTTCGACCGCCTGCGCCTGGACTACGTCGTCGATTTCCTCGATTTCTTCCACCGGGGCTGGCACTTCCCGGCCTTCAACGTGGCCGACTCCGCCATCTGCATCGGCGTGGCGATCTACGTCCTCGGCACCCTCCTCGCCCCGCGCGCCGCCGCGGCGGCGCCGGAAACGCCCGCGCCATGAACGCCCCGGCGCGGATTCAACGTTTTTACGTTCTACGTAAAACCCATCCCAAAGTTTTTACGTTCCACGTAAAACCCGGCCAAACTTTTTACGTTCTACGTAAAAATCCCGGAGCCGCGGCATGAGCGCGCTGGCGGCCCATTTCCTCGTCGGCCCGACGGCTTCCGGCAAGAGCGCCGTGGCCCAATACCTGGCGCTGCAGGCGCGGCCGCCGCGGCCGATTTTGTCCGCCGATTCGATGACGATCTACCGCGGGATGGACGTCGGCACCGCCAAGCCGGAGGCGGCCGACCGCGCCGCCGTGCCGTCGTTCGGCTTCGATCTCGTCGATCCCGACCGGCCGTTTTCCGTCGGCGACTGGCTGGCGGCGGTCCGCGCCGCGGCGCCGGCGATCGCCGCCTGCGGCGCGCCGCCCATCGTGGTCGGCGGCACGGGGCTCTACGTGAAGTGCCTGACCGAGGGGCTCGACAGCGCGCCGACCGATCCCGTCCACCGCGCCGCCGCCGAGGCGCTCCTGAACGCCGAAGGCCTCGCGGCGCTGCAGGCCGCCGCGCGCGCGCTGAACCCGGCGGAATTCGCCAAGCTGCGCGATCCCGAAAACCCGCGGCGCGTCGTGCGCGCCTACGAGCTGCTGGCGTCCGGCCAGCCCCTGCCCGCCGGCGAAGAGCGCCCGCGGCCCAAGCTGGCGGGCCTCGCGCTGGCGCCGGACGATCTGCGCGCGCGCATCGCGCGCCGCGCCCGCCAGATGTTCGCCTACGGCCTGGTCGAGGAAGTCCGCGCCCTACGCGCGAAATACCCGGCGCTGTCCGACACCGCCCGCCACGCCATCGGCTACGAAGAGGCCGCGCGGGTACTGGACGGCAAGATTTCCGAGGAAGAAGCCATCCGGCTCGTCGCCGTCCGGACCGGGCAATACGCCAAGCGGCAGATGACCTGGTTCCGGCACCAGGCCGACGTCGTCTGGATCGAGGTCGGCCCGCGCGACGGCATCGAGCGCCTCGCCGGCAAGGTCCAGGCCGTCTGGCGCACCCACGGCCCCGCCGCGCTGCGGATTTGAGCCCCGCCCGCGCTTCCATTGCCCGGCCGCCTGTGGTACAAACGGCGGCGACATGAACGATCTGCCCCTATTCCTGCGGCGCTATTTCCAGAGCCTGGCCGGCTGCGCCTATTTCTTCGCCGGCGGCGCGTTGCTCAAGCGGCACCGCCCGCTGCTCTACACTCTCAGCAAGCACTTCGGATTCGAAAAGGAAACCGAAGATCCCAACGCCAAGCCGGCGCCCACGGTGCCGAAAATCGCCGCGGCCGAAATCATCCGCGACGACACGGCCGTGGTGCTTTCGCGCATCGCCGACGTCGCCGGCAACATCACGCCGACGGAACTGATGCTCATCGCCGCCTTCGTCAAGCAGCGCCAGCCGGCGGTCTGCTTCGAGATCGGCACGTTCGACGGGCGCACGACGGAAAACATGGCCGCCAACCAGCCGGACAAGGGCACGTGCTACACCCTCGACCTGCCGCCCGAAGGCGCGGATACGGCCGCGCTGCCGCTGGCCAGCGGCGACAAGGCCTACATCGTCAAGCCCGTCTCCGGCGCGCGCATCTCCGCGCAGGCCAAGTCCGGCAAGATCGTCCAGCTCTACGGCGATTCGGGCACGTTCGATTTCTCGCCCTATTTCGGCCAGGTGGACCTGATGTTCGTCGACGGCGCCCACAGCTACGAATACGTGCTCTCCGACACCGAAGCGGCCTGGAAGATGGTCAAGCCCGGCGGGCTGATCCTGTGGCACGACTACGACAGCCGCTGGTGGCCCGGCGTCACCCGCGCCTTGAACCAGCTGCAGGGGCAGGACCCGCGCTTCGCGGCCATCCGCCACGTCGAAAACACCGCGCTCTGCTTCATGGAGCGTTGACCGCCATGCCGCCGAAGAAAACAACCGCCGCCGAGACCGCCCCGAAAAAGGGCGCGGCGCGGATGTTCCTCGTCTACGGCACCGACGACCTTTCCGCCTCGCGCAAGGCCGACGAAATCGCGGCGCGGCTCTGCCCGCCCGAAGAACAGGCGTTCGGCCTCGAAACCCTCCAGCCCGAACCCGGCGTCGACAACGCCGACGCCGTCTGCGCCTTCCTGCGCAACGTCGTCGAGGCCCTGCTGACGCCGTCGTTCCTCGGCGGCGGCAAGACGGTCTACGTCCGCGGCGCGCCGTTTTTCGATCCGCTGGCGGAGCCCGGCAAGTTCACCTCGGTGAAAACCGAGGTCGAACGCCTCGTGGACCTGCTCAAGCAAGGCCTGCCCGCAGGCGTCGCGCTCGTTCTGCTGACGGACAAGGTCAACAAGTCCACCGCGTTCTACAAGACGTTCGCCGCCTTGGGCGAAGTCCACGTGTTCGACGAGCCCGAAAAGGACAAGGAAGCCCAGGAAGACTTCATCCCCCGCGCGGAACGGATGCTCGCGGAGCGCGGCCTCGAGATGCCCCGGTCCGTCTTCAACGCCTTCCTCGACCGCACCGGCTACAACCTGCGGCAGGTGGAGAACGAAATCGAGAAACTGGCGCTCTACGTCGGCGACCGCCGGACCGTCGCCGCGGAAGACGTCCGGCTGATGGTCGCGCCCATGCGCGAAAGCAAGTTCTGGGAGTTCGCCGACACGTTCTGCACCGGCGACCTGGCCGACACCTTGGACGTCATGCGGCGGATGTTCGAACAGGGCGTTTCGCCCGTGGCCCTGGTCGTGGGCCTCGAAAACCGCCTGCGGGAGATCGTGGTGCTGGCCGACTGCCTCAAGCGCGGCTGGGCGCGCGTCTCGGGCGGCGACTGGCCCCGGCTGACCTGGTCCCTGCCGCCGGAAGGCGAAGCGCTGCTGGCGACGCTCGCGAAGGATCCTCGCAAGGGCAATCCCTATGCCGTCGCCAAGATGGCGGTCCAGGCCAACCGCCTGCCCCCCGCCCGCTGGTATCGCTGGCTCAACGCCGCCGTGGACGTCCATGCCGCCATGACCGGCGGCGACGCGGTCGATCCCGAGGTGGCCCTCGAGGTGTTCGCCGCGCGCGTGCTGGGCGAACTGGCGGCCACGCCGTAGCGGCCCGCGACCCCGTCGGGATTGACGAAACCCCGGTCCGTGCGTATGGTTGCACCCCTGATATGACCCACAAGCATCCTCATTCCAAGCCTGAAGCCCCGAAACCGGCGGCCGAGCCGGATTTGCCGGCGGTCGATCCGGCCCATGCCGTTCCCGAAGACGTTCCGCCCCCTGCGGCCGCGCCCGCGGCCGCGGCCGAACCGCAGCCTTCTCCCGAAGAGATCCTCAAGGACCGCCTGCTGCGCCTGCAGGCCGATTTCGAGAACTACCGCAAGCGCATGGACCGCGAAAAGAAGGACTGGATCGCCTTCGCCAACGAAAAGCTCGTCCTGGAACTCCTGCCCGTCCTCGACCATTTCGAACTGGGCTTGGCCGACGGCGCCAAGAACGGCGCGCCCGCCGCGTTCATCGAGGGCTTCCAGCTGATCTGCAACCAGCTGCGCGCGGCCCTCGAAAAGGCCGGCGTGCAGCCCATCGACGCGGAAGGCGCCGCTTTCGATCCGCACGTCCACGAAGCCATCACCCATCTGCCCTCCGCCGACGTGCCCGCCGACCACGTGGTCGCCCAGACGCGCCGCGGCTACAAGCTCGGCGACAAGCTCCTGCGCGCCGCGCAGGTCGTCGTCTCCTCCGGTCCCGCCGACTGAGGGGGCTCCGCCCGCCCATGAGCCAGAAGCGCGATTGCTACGAAGTGCTCGGCCTCGACCGCGGGCCGCTCGCAGGGGCCCGCCTTGCCGTCGTGCATGCACTGTTCGCTCACGCCCCACGCTCCTTCTTCGCCGACTTGACCGGCTTCCCAAACCACATCTTGCCCTCGCTGCTCCGCTCGCTCCGCCACGCCTCGACGGCCTTGCGGACCCCCGCGCTCTCGCCCCACGCGGTGAGGAGCTCGCGGACCATCGCGTCGACCGGGCGGTTTTCGCGGACCGC
>DAOTNL010000061.1:0-12944 GCA_035450765.1 Kiritimatiellia bacterium
GGGGGGGGGGGGGGCTGGGGGGGGGGGGGTGCCGGGGGAGGGGGGGTGGCGGGTAGGAAAGACGAGAGATCGACGACGTCGCCGTTGGCGGGGAGGGTGACGTCGAGGTGGAGCTGGTCGCGCAGGAGGCGGGCGAAGGATTCGCGCTGGTCCTGTTCGCCGTGGACGAGGAAGACCTTTTTCGGCTTGGCGTCGCGCACGTAGCGGAAGAGTTCGAGGCGGTCGGCGTGGGCGCTGAAGGAATGGAGCGTCTGGACTTCGGCCTTGAGGGCGAATTCGTCGCCGAAGATGCGGATCTTTTTTTCGCCGTTCTGGATGCGGCGGCCGAGGGTGTTCAGGGCCTGGTAGCCGACGAGGAGGATGAGGTTCTTGTCGTTTTCGACGCCGTGCTTGAGATGGTGGAGGATGCGCCCGTGTTCGCACATGCCGGAGGCGGCGATGACGATGGCGGGTTGCTTGGAAGCGGTGATGGCTTTCGATTCCTCGACGGATTCGGTGAAGGTGAGCCAGTCGGGATCGACGACGGAACCGACGGAGCCGCGCAGGTTCTGGGACTCGTCGTCGAGATATTCGAAGTTCTTCTCGAACACGCCGGCGATGGCGTGGGCCATGGGGCTGTCGACGTAGACGGGGACGGGCGGGATTTCGCCGCGGTCGCGGAGATGGACGAGGTGGTAGACGATTTCCTGGGCGCGGCCGAGAGCGAAGGTGGGGATGAGGACCTTGCCGCCGCGGCCAAGGGCGCGGACGATGCCTTCGCGGAGTTCTTCGCGGGCGTTGAGGGCGTTGTCGTGGAGGCGGTCGCCGTAGGTGGATTCGGCGATGACGACGTCGACGTCCTGGAGCTGGACGGGATCGTTGAGGAGCGGCAGGTTGCGGCGGCCCAGATCGAAGACGAGGGCGATGCGCAGGAAATCGCCGCCGTTGTAGGGGATTTCGACGAGGGCGAGGGCGGCGCCGAGAATGTGGCCGGCATCGACGTGGGTGACGACGACTCCGCCGGGGAGCGGCAGCGGCTCGTTGTAGTCGTGCGGGCGCAGGAGCTTGAGGGAGGCTTCCGCGTCGGCGAGGGTGTAGAGGGGTTCGACGGGCGGCTGGCCGCGGCGGTTGGACTTCTGGTTCAGGTAGGCGGCGTCGGCTTCCTGGATGTGGGCCGAGTCGCGCAGCATGATGGGCACGAGGTCGGCGGTGGCGGACGTGGCGTGGATGGCCTTGGCGTAGCCCTTCTGGACGAGGGTGGGGATGTTGCCGCAGTGGTCGATGTGGGCGTGCGAGAGGACCATCGCGTCGACGTCGGTAGGGTCGAAGCCGAGGGTCTGGTTGATCTCGTTGGCTTCCTTGCGGCGGCCCTGGAAGAGGCCGCAATCGAAGAGGATGTGGGCGTCGTCGAATTCGAGGAGGTGCTTGGATCCGGTGACCTGGTCGGCGCCGCCGAGGAAATGCCACTTCATGCCGGATCCTTTCGGGGGTGGGTCAAATAGCGGTTCACGTCCATACCGTAGCAGGCCTCCGCAAACGAATCAAGGAGCGGCGACGGTTGGCTTTCGGCCATCTGGTTCGAGGCTGGAATCCACCGGAGCATCGCACGCAAAACATATCATCATTAATTAATGATCGTACATTCTGAAAGTGAAGAATATAAGGAAATATCCAATAAAGCTGGAAAATATCGTATGATCATTAATTAATGATCATACGAAGGAGCCGAAGGCTATCTCGGCGGAGCGGGGAGGAGGCGGTCGAGTTCGGCGGAAGGCAGTTCGCGCAGGGGCTGGCCGCGGAGGTCGGCTTCCGTCAGCGCGCCGATGCGGATGCGGCGCAGGCGGCGCACGCGCAGGCCGATCGCTTCGAGCATGCGGCGGATGTGGCGGTTGCGGCCTTCGCCGAGGACGATGCGCAGCGTGGGGCGCGCGCCGGCCCGCTCGGCGACGACGTCGAGGGCGCGGAGGATTTCGCCGTTTTCCTCGACGCCCTCCAACATGGCATTAATTTCGTCGCGGCCGGCCGGGCGGTCCAGCCAGGCGCGGTATTCCTTTTCGACGTGGTGGCGCGGATGGGCGAAAGCCTGCGCGAGGGCGCCGTCGTTGGTCAGGAGGATCAGGCCTTCGCTGTCGTAGTCGAGGCGGCCGATGGTGTAGAGGCGCAGGCGCGGATCGGCGCCCATCCGGGCGGCCCATTCGACGATGGTGGGGCGGCCTTCGGGATCGAAGGAGGTGCACAGGATGCCGCGGGGCTTGTCGGCCAGATAGGTGCGGTGCGGTTCGGCGCGCACGGGGCGGCCGTCGAGTTCGACCTTTTGCCGGTCCGGATCGACGCGCGCGCCGAGCTGCGCGACGACCGCGCCGTCCACGCGGACGCGGCCGGCGACGATCAGTTCCTCGCAATGGCGGCGCGAGCCGACGCCGGCGGCGGCGAGGAATTTCTGGAGGCGGATGCCGGGGAAAATTTCGGGGTTCATAAGCGGAGTCGGCCGCGGCCGCGGAAGGTTCGCAGGGCGTCGAAGAGCGCCTCGCGGAAGGTTTCGGACAGGATGCCCGGCGGATCCGGCAGCTTGGCAAGGGCTTCGTCGAAGGCGGCCTTGCGCCCGGGATCGGCGTCGCGTTCGGCGGCGCGGCGCTTCATTTCCTGTTTTTCGCGGAAGGCGGGCGTGGCCTGGTAGGCGAGCTGGGCCAAGGCGAGTTCGCCGCCGTCGAGCCAGACGAAGTCACAGCCGCGGCAGAAATCGAGATGGAGATTTTCGAAGCCGGGCACACGCAGCGGACGCTTGTCCATTACGCCGCGGCAACGGGGACAGCGGATGCGGTTGGGATTATCGCCTTGGAAACCGGCCTGCGCCTCGGCCTCGAGTTCGGCGAGGGATGTATCGGGGATGCTCTGGATGGCCTCGTAGCGGGAAAAGTCGAGGAGGGTGCCGTGGCACTCCGGGCAGCGCCAGATCGGGAAACCCTCGTAGGTTTCCTGTTCCAGGGGAGCGGCGCAAATGGGGCAATCGCGGGAGATCATGGGCGTTGGGCTCCATGAAAGCCGATTTTACGTAGTACGTAAAAAAGTTTTACGTAGTACGTAAAAACCGGGCTGGGGCGGGCGGGCGCGGTCATGGCGTGCCGACAAGGATTGCCTGGGCGGCGAGGAAGTCGGCCGGCGGCGGGGCGGTGAAGGCGAGCGGCCGGCCGGTGCGGGGGTGGACGATCTCGAGGACGTGGGCGTGAAGCATCTGGCGGGGGATTTTCAAGCCGTCGGGCAGGCCGTGGCGGGCGCGGCCGTAGGTCGTATCGCCCACGACGGGATGGCCGAGGTGGGCGAGGTGCACGCGGATTTGGTGGGTGCGGCCGGTTTCGATGCGCACGCGCAGGAGAGACGCGAGCGGTCCGGCGGCGAGGACTTCGTAGTGGGTGACGGCGGCGCGGCCTTTTTCCGTGACCGCCATTTTCTGGCGGTGGACGGGATGTCGGCCGACGGGGAGATCGACGGTGCCGGACGACTTTTTGAGGGCGCCCCAGACGAGGGCGAGGTATTCCTTGCGGATCGAATGGGAGGAAAACTGCGCGACGAGGGCGGCGACGGATGCTTCGTTCTTGGCGACGACGAGGACGCCGCTGGTGTCTTTGTCGAGGCGGTGCACGATGCCGGGGCGGAGTTCGCCGCCGATGCCCTGGAGATCGGCGCAATGGTGCAGGAGGGCGTTGACGAGGGTGTCGGCGGCGTGGCCGGGGGCGGGATGGACGACGAGGCCGGCGGGTTTGTTCAGGACGATCAGATCGGCGTCTTCGTGAAGAACGGCGAGGGGAATGTCGGCGGCGACGAGGCCGACGGGCTCGGGTTCGGGCAGGACGCAGCGGAGTTCGTCGCCGGGGGCGAGGGCGGCGTTGGCTTTGAGAACGGGGTTGCCGTTGAGGGAAACGCGGCCTGCCTCGATGAGTTGCTTCCAGCGCGAGCGGGAAATCTCGGGGTGGGCGGCGGCGAGCCAGGCGTCGAGGCGCGGCGCGCGGCGGTCGAGGGTGAAAACAAGCGGGCCGGCGGACCTCGGACTTCCGACCTCCGACCTCTGACCTCCGGCCTCCGTCATGGCTGGTGGGCGCAGACCTGGAAGCCGAAGGCGGCGGCGGTCTCGAGCAGGGCGGAAGAGGCGTGGGAGAGGTGGACGCGGATGGCGGCGAATTCGCGGCGGGATTGGTAGTTTTTGCGGAAGCGGTCGAAGCGGCGGCGCAGTTCGGCCGGATCGTCGGTCGTCATTTCGGCGCGCCAGGCGCGGTCGTCTTCGGGGATGGGGCAGCCGGCGGCGAGCAGCTCGGCCAGCACGTCGTCGTCGGCGCGGTGGGCGGCATCGATTTCGACGAACGGCGCGGGCGGCAGCAGGCGCGGATCGGGCGTCCAGGTCGGTTCGACTTCGAGGTAGTGGCAGAGTTCGCGGTAGCAATGCAGCGTGCCGTTGAGGAGGCCTTCGAGGGAGTAGCCGGCGACGTGGGGGGTGAGGAAATCCACGGCGCGCTTGAGGGCCTCGGGCAGGTCGGGCTCCTTTTCCCAGACGTCGAGGGCGCAGGCGGCCAGCAGGTGGTGGTCGAGGGCGCACAGGAGCGAATCGGAATCGGTCACGGCGCCGCGGGAGGAATTGATGAACCAGGCGCCGGGCTTGAGCTTCTCGAAGAGCCGGCAGTCGGCGAGATGGCGCGTGGGGAAAGGTCCGCCGGATTCGAGCGGCACGTGGAGGGTGAGGACGTCGGCCTGCGGCAGGATGGTTTCCAGGGGCAGGTAGTCGGCGGAACCGCTTTTCAGGGCGAGGGGCGGGTCGTTGCGCAAAACGCGCAGGCCGAGGAGGGCGGCTTTCTGGGCGACGCGCGAGCCGACCTGGCCGCAGCCGACGAGGCCGAGCGTCTTGCCCGGCAGGAGCGCGGCGCGCTTGCGGGCGAGCAGGGCGAGGGCGGCGGCGACGTATTCGGCGACGGAGTTGGCGTTGCAGCCGGGCGCGGCGGTCCAGGCCAGGCCGGCGCGGTTGAGCCAGGGGACGTCGAAATGGTCGGCGCCGGCGGTCGCGGTGGCGACGAAGCCGACGGGCGTCCCTTCGAGGAGTTCGGGCCCGACGCGGGTTTTCGAGCGGACGATGAGGACGTCGGCGTCCTGCAGGTGCGCGCGGCAGATTTCGCGGTCGGGCACGAGGAGGACGTCGCCGAGGCCGGAAAACGCCTCGCGGGCGTGCAGGACGCTGGCGGCGCAGACGATTTTCATGGCGGGGCGGGGGCGGGGCTACTTGGGCTTCTGTTCCGGCGCGGGCTCTTCGATGGCCGCGACCACGCCGTTCTGGAATTCGACGCGGCAGCGGACGATTTCGCGGCTCTGCTCGACGTTGATCCAGGCGCTGCCGCCGAGGGAGCGGAGTCCGCCGGGGCCGGAGAGGCTGAGCCCGTCGATGTCCACGCGCTGGCGGTCGTAGCGCCGGATGGAATCCAGATAGAACCAGATTTCGAGGTCGCCCGCGCCGGAGCGGCGGAGCGTCTTGCGCTGGGGTTCGCCGAGGGCGATGCGGACCATGTCCGGGGTGAAGCCCAGATCGATCTGGCCGCCGCGGATGCGGGCCTGGGCGGCGACAGGGAAGGAATCGAACAGTTCCTGGTTCTGCTGGATGCGCTTGGCGGGCGTGGCGCAACCGGCCATTAAAACGGCCAGCGGCAGTAGACCACAGGCGGTGCGCAGGCGGTTCATGACGGGAATCCCGGGGGCAAGGACAACAGCTGGGTGTCGTTGGCTTCGAAGCGGCGGATGGACAACGTGATGCGGTTGCGGTCGCCGAGGCGCTCGTAGGCCATCGTTTCGCAGATGCGCCGGACGAGTTCGATGCCGAGGCCGCCGATCCGGCGGGATTCGACGATGCGCTCGAGATCGGGTTTCGGGTGGGCCGTGGGATCGAAGGCGTGGCCGTCGTCCTCGAAGACGATTTCCACCCGGTCGTTGCGGGCGGCGACGTGCACGGCGATTTCGTGTTCGCGGTCGTCGTCGTAGCCGTATTTGATGGTATTGGAGCCGATTTCCTCGATGGCGAGGCCGACGGAATACTTCGCGCGGGACGACAGCGGCAAGTTCGCCAGCCATTCGAACACTTCTTTGGCGACGGCGGCCAGGGCGGTCATCCGGTTGGGAAACCGCCAGGTGCGTTCGGCGATGGTTTTCTGCGTCATGGGCGCTCCAAGCTTGCCATTGACTTGTTATGGCATATCAACATACCTTTTTGGAACACAAAAAAGGCCGGAGAAGGAAAATCCCGGCAGGAAAGGATGGCCATGATCAAGGCCTGCGATTTGACGAAGAACAGCGTGGTGGAAATCAACGGCGACCCCCACGTGGTGGAACAGCTGCGCGTCCAGAGCCCGTCGGCCCGGGGGGCGTCCACGCTCTACAAGGTCCGCTTCCGCAACGTGCGGACCCGGGCCAAGCTGGACCAGACCTTCAAGGGGGACGATCCCCTCAAGGAAACGGATTTCGACGTCCGCCTGATGTCGTTCAGCTTCCGGGAAGGCGACCGGTTCACGTTCATGGATCTGGAGGACTACACCCAGATCGAGATGATGGAAGACGAGATCGCGGACGCGGTGCCCTACCTGGTGGACGGCATGGAAGGCATCAAGGCCTTGGTGCAGAACGGGAAAGTGCTGTGCATCCAGCTGCCGGACTCCGTGGAACTCGCGATCGTCGAGTGCGCGCCGTCGATGCGGGGCGCCAGCGTGACGGCCCGGACGAAGACGGCCAAGCTCGAAACCGGCCTGGAGCTGCAGGTGCCCGAATACATGGAGCAGGGCGAGCGCGTCCGGGTGGACACCCGCACGGGCGAATTCATGCAGCGGGCGTAATCCGGCCGGCGGGCTTTCCGCGGGCCCCGGCCCGTGCTAGGCTCGTCAGTTGGCCGAAGAGAGGATTTCCGTGAAATTTTCCGAGATCGATTGGACGACCTGGAAGCCGCGCGAGACCGCCACGCTGATGTTCGTGCGCATGGACGGCATGGTGCTGCTGATCCGCAAGCTGATGGGCATGGGCGCGGGGCTGATCAACGCCCCGGGCGGGCGGGTGGATCCGGGCGAGACGCCGGAACAGGGCGCGATCCGCGAGGCGCAGGAAGAACTGCACGTGACGCCGCTCAACGCCCGCGAGGCGGGCGTGCTGGCGTTCCAGTTCACGGACGGCTATTCGCTGCGCTGCCACGTCTATACCGCCACGTCCTACGAGGGCGTGCCCACGGAGACGAAAGAGGCGATCCCGCTGTGGATCGACGAGCGCGAAATGCCCTATGGCCAGATGTGGGCCGACGACCGGCTGTGGTTCCCCCTGCTGCAGCAGGGCCGGAAATTCAGCGGGCGGTTCCTGTTCGACGAAGGGATCATGCTGGGCTGCGAACTGGACGTGGAGCCGCCGACGGCGGCGCCGGCCGGCTAGCCGGCGAGGAGAGGCGCATGGACTGGACGCAATTCAACTGGGTGGACTGGGCGTTCGTCGCCGTGCTGCTCTACGGCGCGGCCATGGGCGCGGTGCGCGGGCTGTCGCACGAGCTGGCGACCTTGATCGGCATGGTGGTCGCCGTGATCGTCACGCGGCTGTTCTACGAGCCGGTCTCGTTCTGGATTTGCGGGCGGTGGGGCTGGAACGAGGAGGTCACCCGGCTGTTCGCGGTGGTCCTGCTCGCGCTGGTGGCGCTCTACGGCATGCGGCTGGTGCGCATCGCGCTGGGGGCGATGATGACGTTTTCGTTCAAGGGGCTGGTGGAGCGCGTCGGCGGGCTGCTGGCGGGCTTCGTCCGGCTGGGGGCGATCGCCCTGGTGCTGCTGCTGGCGGCCAGCTTCGTGCCGTCGTCCGGACTGCAGCGGGCGGTGATGATGGATTCGACCGTCGGCCGCCAGGCGCTGCCGCTGCTGGTGGCGAAGTACAACGAGCTGGCGGAAAAGGCCGCGATGCTGCCGGCGGAAATCCCCGTCGGCGTGCAGCTGCCGCAGGCGGTCATGCCGCCGCTGCCCGAAGAAGGCGCGGACCTGTTCCAAGCCGTACCGATGTTCCCCGCGGCGGAGTAGGGCGCCCATGGCGGGCATGGTCTCCAAGGAAACGATCGACCAGATCCGCAACGCGTTGGACATTTCCGACGTCATCGGTTCGTATATCCAGATCAAGCGGACGGGGCACGTGGCCAAGGCGCTGTGTCCGTTCCACAAGGAAAAGACGCCGTCGTTCCACGTCAATCCGGCGCGCCAGGCGTTCCATTGCTTCGGCTGCGGCGTCGGCGGCGACGTGTTCAAGTTCGTGATGCTCTACGACCACGTCGATTTCCCGACGGCGCTGCGCATGCTGGCGTCGCGCGCCGGCATCGCGATCCAGATCGACGAAGAGCGCGCCGGCAAGCGGGAGGGGCCGGGCAAGGACGAGATTTTCGCCGCGAACGAAGAGGCCTCCAAGCGCTACCAGCAGGAGCTGCTGCGGAGTCCCGAGGCGGCGGCGGCGCGGGAGTACCTCAAGAAGCGCGCGCTGGACGTCGCCGCGTGGGCGGAGTGGGGCATCGGCTACGCGCCGGAAGGCTGGGATTTCCTGAGCGGCGCGGCCGGGCCGCGCGGCGGGCCGAAAATGAAGGCGCTGGAAGCCGCGGGCCTGCTCTCGGCCAACGAAAAAGGCAGCCTCTACGACCGCTTCCGCGGCCGCGTGATGTTCACGATCCGCGACGAACTGGGCCGCGCCGTCGGCTTCAGCGGGCGTGTGCTGAAGGCGGACGACAAGGCCGGCGGCAAGTACGTCAACACGCCGGAGACGCCGGCGTTCCGCAAGAGCCGCATCCTGTTCGCGCTGGACAAGGCCAAGCGGGAAATCCTCGATGCGCATACGGCGCTGCTGGTGGAAGGCCAGATCGATTGCATCCGCTGCCACCTGGGCGGCTTCAAGAACGCGGTGGCCTCGCAGGGCACGGCGTTCACGGGCGAACACGCGGCGCTGCTCAAGCGCTATGCGGACAAGGTCGTGGTGGTGCTCGACGCCGACGCGGCCGGCCGGAAGGCCGCCCTGCGCAGCGCCGAGCTGCTGATCGCGGAAGGCCTGGCGGTGGAGCTGGCCGCGCTGCCGGCCGGCGAAGATCCCGATTCGCTGATCCTGAAGAAAGGCCCGGAGGCTTTCGCCGCGGTCCTGAAGAACGCGCAGACGCCGATGGGCTTTTTGCTGGGGATGCTGCGCGAACAGGAAGATTTCCGCACGCAGGAAGGCCTGCTGCGGGCGACGCGCGCGGCGACCGAACTGGCCGGCCACGCGCAGGGCGCGGTGCAGACCGAACAGATGCTGCGCGAAGCCGCCGCCGGCCTCGGCGTGGGCTACGACGCCTTGCGGCGCGACCTGAAGGCGGCGGTGCGCCAGAAATTCCGCCCGCCGCCGCCGGAAGCGGAAACGTCCCTGCCGAAAACCGTCGCGCGGCCGGTCGAGGAAACGGAACTGGCGACGCTGCTCGGCGCGGGCGATCCGGAACTGGCCGGCCTCGTGCGCCGCTGGCTGCCGTATCCGCTGATCGCCGATCCGGACTGCCGGGCGATCATCCACGCGCTGGCCGAAGAGGAAGGCGACCTGATGGGGGCGCTGGACGACGAAAGCGACGACTGCAAAGCGCTGGCCGCGCAGATCGTCAACGCCCCGCAGAAAGCCGTCAGCACGGAAGCGGACCGGGGCGTGGCCAAGGCCGCGCAAGACCTGATCCTGCGGATCTGGCAGCGGCATCTCGCCGCCCGGCGCGAGGAACTCAGCCGCCGGATGAAGGAACAGGACGGTCCGGCGCGGCAGGAAACGATGCGCGAAATCGCCGAACTGCTGCTCGACCTGAACAAGCTCAAGCGCGGCTGGGCCCAGGCGGAACCGATCCTCGATCTGTATCTGCAGAAGCGCGCCGAGGGCTAGCGCCACTCGTGCTTGGGATATTTCCGGCGCAGCTCCTGCTTGATGCGCGGATAGTGGTCGCGCCAGAAGCCGGGGAGGTCCTTGGTGATCTGCACGGGGCGCTGGCTGGGGGCCAGGATATGGATCACCAGTGGCACGCGGCCCGCCGCGAGCGCCGGCAGCGTTTCGACGCCGAACAGCTCCTGGATGCGCGCGGAAACGAACGGTTCCGCCGCGCCGTCGTATTGCACCTTGACGCTGCGGCCGTTGGCGAGCGACACGCGCTCGGGCGCATGCTTTTCGACCAGCGCGATCTGGGCGGGAGAGAGCAGCGATTTCACCGCGTGGAGCACCGGGCGGTCCTTGATTTCCTTGTAGGAAACCGCGCCGTGGCAGATCTGCTGGATCAGCAGTTCGCGCTCGGCTTCGCCGCAGGCCGGCAGTTCCCAGTCGGGACAGGCCTTCGCCAGCAGGTTCACGCGCGCGATCCATTGGTCCACGGCGCGATCCCATTCCTTCAGGACGCACTCCCCGGACAACACGGCCTTGGCCAGCAGCCGCGCGGCCTCCTCGGCCGGCGGCGGATCGAGCGGGCGGGTTTCGAGGGCCAGGTCGCGGAAGACGATTTCGCGGCGGGCGACCGCGCGCTTGGCGGCGGAGTCCCACTCGACGGCGACGCGTTCGGAAAAATCCTCGGGAAACAGCTCGCGCAGCCATTCCTCGCGGATGGCGGTGGCCTGGGTCAGCAGGACGTTGACTTCGCCGTCGCCGCGGCCGATTTCGTGGATTTCGTTGGCGACGAGCAGCGGGGCTTCGTCGGCGACGGATTCGCGGGCGAGTTCGCCGCGCCGCTTGTGGACGAGATCGCAGCGCAGCGTGCCGCGGTCGAGGCGCCGGGCAACCTGGTCGGAGAAGCCGGCGAGGACGCATTTGGCGATGTCGGCGTCCTCGGGCGGGGCGGACTCGATGGGCACCCGTTGCGATTCGGCGATGCGGAGGAAGCGTTCCCAGAGCGGGCCGACCTGGCGGGCCGCGCCGGCATGGATGCCGAGGCGGCGGCAGCGGTCGAGGTCGAAGCGGTTCTGGCGGGCGTAGTTCCACGCGCGCATTAAAACGAGCAGATCCGAGCCGTCCGCGCCGAGCAGGTCGCGGCGCTGGTCCGCGGCGCCCTTGCCGGCGTTGCGCACGAGCAGCGGCCGGCCCTGGGCGATGGCGGCGATGAGCGCCACGGGCTTGACGGCGCCGCGTTCGCCGGCGGCCAGCAGCATGCGGGCGTAGCGCGGATGGACGGGGAACGACAGCATGCGCAGGCCCAGCGGCGTGGGCGCGCCTTCGGAATCGAGCGCGCCGAGGTCGCGCAGGAGCGTCAGCGCGCGTTCGAGGGCCCGGGGTTCGGGCGGTTCCAGCCAGGGATAAGTTTCCACGTCGCGCACGCCGAGCGCCTTGAGCGTCAGGAGGATTTCCGCCGGATCGATGCGCTTGATTTCGGGCAGGTCGTGGCCGGCGCGGCCGGCGTGTTCGTTTTCCGTCCAGAGGCGGATGGCGCGGCCGGGCGCGGTGCGGCCGGCGCGGCCGGCGCGCTGATCGGCGGACGCGCGGGAAATGTTCTCTACCAGCAACGTGTTGATGCCGCGCCAGGGATCGAAGCGCGCGACGCGCGCGAGGCCGGAATCGATCACGAGCCGGATGCCGTCGATGGTCAGCGACGTTTCCGCGACGTTGGTGGCCACGACGATTTTCCGGCGGTCGTAGCGGGCGACGGCGGCGTCCTGGTCGTTGGGCGCCAATTCGCCGTGCAGCGGCAGGAGCAGCGCGCCCTTGGCGGCGGGCGACTGCCGCAGGGCGTCGAGCGTGCGCTGGATTTCGTAGGCGCCGGGCATGAAGATGAGGGCGTCGCCGGGGTCGCGGTCTTCGCGGACCGCGCGCTCGTAGGCGGCCGCGGCGGCTTCCCACGGCGTGTCGCGGTCGGGATGCAGCGGTTTGGCGAGGTGCTCGATGGCGACGGGGAAGGTGCGGCCTTCGGACCGGACGATTTCGCACGGCTCGAGGTAGGGCTGCAGCAGGCGGACGTCGAGCGTGGCCGACATCACGATCAGCAGCAGATCCGGCCGCGTCGTTTTCTGGAGCTGGAGGGCTTGCGCGAGGGTGACGTCGCCGTAGACGTGGCGCTCGTGGAATTCGTCGAACAGGATGGCGGAGATGCCGGGCAGACCGGGCTGCGCGAGCATCTGGCGCAGGAGGATGCCTTCGGTCTCGAACTGGATGCGGGTGGCGGGCCCGCAGACGGATTCGAAGCGGATCTGGTAGCCGACTTCGCCGCCGAGCGGGATGCCGCGTTCCTCCGCGACGCGCTTGGCCAGCAGGCGCGTGGCGAGGCGGCGGGGCTGGAGCACGACGGCCTTGTCGGTGCCCAGCGCGCCCAGGTCCAGCAGCATCTGCGGCACCTGCGTGGATTTGCCCGAACCGGTCGGCGCGGTCAGGATGATCCGGCGCGAGCGCTTCAGCGCGGCGGCCAGATCGTTGCGGATGGCGTGGATGGGCAACATGGATTACGCCAGGTGAGAATGCAAGCGTTCCGGATCCGTCAAGGCGACGCCGGGCCGCACGCCGGCCGGAACGCCGGACGGCACGGCTCCGGCGACCAGCAGCTTCTTGCAGCGGTAGTTCTTAATCCCGGCGGCCAGCCGATCCAAGGCGACGGCATCGCCGGGCATGGGCGTGCGGGTTGCTTTGGCCTCGATCAAGGTCAGGTGCCGATTTCCGTCGTCTACCACGAAATCCACTTCCAACCCCTGCCGGTCGCGGAAATAGTACAGGGCCCGGTCCCGTCCCCGGTTGATCCGGTGCTTGACGATTTCGGAGGCCACCATGCCTTCGAACAGCGCTTCCAGAAAAGGCGAATCCCGCAGGGCGGCTTCGTCCCTCACGCCGGTCAGGTGGCACGCGAGGCCGGAATCGGCGAAATACAGTTTGGGCGTTTTCACGAGACGCTTGCCGAAGTTCTCGTGGAAAGGGGGAATCAGCAGAATCTGGCCGGTGATTTCGAGGACGCTCAACCAATGGCCGAT
>DAOTNL010000062.1:0-12885 GCA_035450765.1 Kiritimatiellia bacterium
AGCGCGGCGGCGTCGAGAAAGTTCCGGTAACCCATGATCAGGATGCCGAATTGCGTGCCCCAGTCGCCGAGGTGGTTGTCGCCGAGCACCTCGTAGCCCAGCGCGCGGTGGATGCGCTTGAGGGCGTCGCCGATCACGGTCGAGCGGATGTGCGCGACGTGCATCGGCTTGGCGACGTTGGGCGAGGAGTAGTCGATGATCAGCCGCTTGCCGGCGCCCGGCTGCGGCACGCCCAGCAGCGGGTCGGCCTGGACGGCTTCGAGGTGGCGCGCGAGGGCGGCGTCGGAGAGCGTCAGGTTGATGAAGCCGGGGCCAGCGATTTCGGCCTTGGCGACCAGGCCGCCCTGCGGCAGTCGCGCGACGACCGCTTCGGCGACGGCCCGCGGCGGCCGGCGCAGGACCTTGGCCGCGGCCATGGCGCCGTTGCACTGGTAGTCGCCGAACGACTCGTCGGCGGCCGGCAGGGCGTCGAGGTTCAGCGCGGACAGGTCGGCGTCGGGAAACGCCGCGGCGAACGCGGCGCGGATCTGGGCGGACAGGATTTCTTTGATCGTTTGCATGACAGCCACGGAACCTCAACTACGAATGACTCGAATGGCACGAATGGGGGGGAGCCAGAAAGCGCTCGTATTCCAATTTGGGATAATGTCCGAAATTCACGAGCAAGGCGAGCTTCTTGCCGGTGGCCTTGAGATAGTTGATGACCTGGGCGCGATGGTCGTCGGTCAGGGTTTTGGCCGATTTGATTTCCACGATGATCTCGTCAAAGCACAGAAAATCCGGCTGATATCCCTGTTTCAATGGCTTGGCCTTGTATTTCAGCTTCAAATGCGGCTGTTCGACGAAGGGAATGCCTTGTTCGGCGAATTCCAGCGCCAGGCATTCCTGGTAGACTGCTTCCAGAAACCCATGCCCCATCCCATTGTAGACTTCAAAACACGCCCCCATGATTTTGAAGCTCTCCTCTTTGAACAGGATTTCGGTTTTCATTCGTGCTATTCGTAAAATTCGTAGTTTGGTTTTCGGTTTTCACCACTCGGCGAATTCGCTGGGCTTGTCGGGATGGGTGGGCAGGACGCGGATGCGGGACAGGCCCGCGGCTTCGAGGTGCTGGCGCACGACGTGGAGCGCCAGGTCGAGGTTGTTGCATTCCCGGCTCAGGTGGGCCAGGAACACCTGCTGGAGGGTGTCGCCGGCGATGTCGGCGAGCAGCGCCGCGGCGGTCTCGTTGGAGAGATGCCCCTGGCGGCCGAGGATGCGCTGCTTGAGCGACCACGGGCGGAACGAGCTGTGCACGAGCGTTTCGTCGTGGTTGGCTTCGAGCACGAGGGTCTGGCAGCCGCGCAGGCGCTCGCGGGCGAGCTGCGTGGGCATGCCGAGATCGGTGGCGATGCCCAGCCGAGCCGCGCCGCGGGCCAGGACGAATCCGACGGGGGCGTAGGCGTCGTGCGGCAGCGGGAACGGCAGGATTTCGACGTCGCCGACGGCGAACGGACAGCCGTCCGTGAACAAGTTCCACGGCAGGTCGGCGCCGCCCTTGACGCCGCGCGCGGTGTCGCCGTTGGCGTAGAGCGCCACGCCGAGCTGCTTGTGGAGCTGGGCGAGGCCGGCGACGTGGTCGACGTGCTCGTGCGACACGCAGATGGCGCGCAGCTTGGCGGGGTCGAGCCCGGCCGCCGCGAGGCGGCGCAGGGTTTCGCGCGCGGAGAGCCCCGCGTCGATCAGGAGCGCCGTGGCCGGACTTTCGACGTAGATGCAGTTGCCGCTGCTGCCGGAGGCGAGCACGCAGACGCGGAGTTGGGAGGAAGAGGGCATGGAGCGTTCCAGGACCGAATATTCAATATCCAATATTCAATGTCCAATTTCCAAGTTGGGCAATCAGGACGGGGCGCCTTCGGGGGCGGCTTCGTCCTTTTCCGCGGCTTCGAGCGCGGCGTCCGCCAGGGCTTCGCCGCCCTTGCGGCGCTTGAGGAATTCGCGGGCGAGCTGGCGGTAGGCCGCGGCGCCGGTGCAGTTGGCGTCGTAGGCGATGATCGGCAGCCCGTGCGACGGCGCTTCCGCCAGGCGCACGGAGCGGGGAATGAGGGATTCGTAGATCTTGTCGGGGAAGTGGCTCTTGATTTCGCCGACGACCTGCTGGGACAGGTTCGTGCGCATGTCGAACATCGTCATCACGATGCCCTCGACGGCCAGGCGCGGCGCGGCGCCGGAGTCGTGCAGCTTGCCCACGGTGTTGAGGATCGTGCTGATGCCTTCCAGCGCGTAGTATTCGCACTGCATCGGAATCAGCAGCCCGTCGGCCGCGCACAGCGCGTTCATGGTCAGGATGCCCAGCGACGGCGGACAGTCGATCAGGATGAAGTCGTAGCGGTCCTGCGCGGCCAGCGGCTCGAGGGCCATCGTCAACCGTTGCAAATAATGGTCCGCGCGGGCGACGTCGATCTCCGCGCCGGCGAGATCCACTTCCGACGCGACGACGTCGAGGCGCGCGTCGGCGGTTTTCTGGACGATGTCGGCGATGGGCTTGTCGCTGAGGAGGATGTCGTAGATGCTGGCGCCTTCGGTCTTGGCCAGGCCGAGGCCGCTGGTGGCGTTGGCCTGCGGATCGAGGTCGATCAGCAGGACTTTCTTGCGCCGTTCGGCGAGGCACGCGGCGAGATTGACGGCGGTGGTCGTCTTGCCGACGCCGCCCTTCTGGTTGGCGATGGCGATGATGGGGGTGGGCATGCTCGGGTCCTCTCGGTGGAAATGGTCGGGGGCATTATAACCGCCGGCGGCGGCGCGCAAACCTTTTTCCGCGCCCTTTTCCCCGCCGCGGCCCGTTGCGTCGCAAGCGGTTTTACGTACGACGTAAAATTTCCGCAAAGTTTTTACGTTCTACGTAAAACCCGGCCGCGGCGGGGGATCAGCGTTCGACGAAGCGGACGTCCATCACGAGCAGCTTGTCGGCGGCGGGCGCGGAAACGGCCAGGCCGAGCGCGGAGCGGCCGGGGGGCAGTTCGCCCGCCGGCGTTTCCAGCGTCCAGATGCGGTCGCCCGGCAGGCGCAGCACGTCGCGGCCGCCGCCGGGCAGCGCGAGTTCGAGGGTCGCCTCGGCCGCGTCGATGGAGAGCGCGCCGGAAATCCGGAACGAGCCGCGCAACGGCGCGTCGCGCAAATTGTGGACGACGAGCTCGGCGGCGGTGCCGCGCGCGACGTGGCCGTAGGTTTCCTCCGCGACGCGGCCGCAGCGGAAGCCGGGATATTCGACGAAGATCGGTTCGCCGGCCGCGCGGGCGATGGCCAAGGCGTCTTCCGGGGTGTTGTAGAGGATTTCGCGCAGGTCGGCGTTGCAGTCGCGCGTGTCGACTTCGGTGACGATGCCGCGGCGGCGCAGGCGGTGCAGGGGCGGGTTCCGCGACTCCACGACATTGCGGTAGAAGCGCTCGGGTTCTTGCCATGGATAGCCGGGGCGGCGGATGTAATAGGAGACGGGGAAGCGCCGCATCAGGTCGCGCTGGATGCGCTCGACCTCGGCCGCGTAGAGCGGGCCGTTGCCGGCGATGTGGACGGCCGGGGTCAGTTCCGGCACGGCGTAATAGCCCGGCAGGTAGCGCAGGTCGAAGCCGCCGGAGTCGTAGAAATAGGGCGCGCCGGGTTCGGCGTGGGCGTTGAGCCAGCGCGCCGTGGTGGCGTAGGGTACGCTCTTTTCCTCCAGCCGGTACAGGTCCGGCAGGAACAGGCCCGCGTGCACCAGCAGCGCCGCGCCGATCCCCGCGCGGAAGATCCAACGCGCGGCGGCCGGCCGCCGGAGCGTGCGCGCCGCGACGTCCGCGAGGGTCCAGAGCCCCGCCGCGAAGATCGGATACACCAGCGGCGTCAGCAGGGCGAAGTAGCGCGAGGAGGGATAGGCGGATTTTTTCGCCAGGACCGTCAGCACGACCGCGACGAAAACGAACAGCCCGGCGGCGGTCCGCGCCGCGCCCGGCTTGGTCCGGCCGCGCGCCAGCGCGGCGAGCCCCGCCAGCAGGACGAGCCACGCCAGCGCCGCGGGCACGAGGCGGTCGCCGAGGAAAAACTTCGCGACCATGTCGTGCGGGATGCCCCAGATCGGCACGGGCGATTCGTAGGCGATGTGCGGGCTGTCGCCGGTCAAGATGCGCAGCCAGTAGGGCGCGGCGGCTAGGCCGCCGACGATGCAGGCCGCGGCCGCGGCGGTGGCGCGGCGGGCCAGGGCGCGGCGGCCGCGCCGCGCGTGCCGGCGCCGCCAGGCCAGCGCCAGCAGCGCCATGCCCGCCAGCGCCACGCTGCAGCCGAAATGCGTCCAGCCCAGCGCGACCGACCAGAGGGCCAGCGCGACGGCCGTGCCCGTCCCGGCGCGCCGGTCGAACAGCGCCTTGTGGAAAAAGAGAAAGGCGAACGCGGCGCAGAGCAGGACGTAGGGATAGCAGTAGATTTCGCGGGAATAATAGACGGGGTAGTAGAAAACCGCGGCCATGGCCGTGGCCGCGCGGTTGAGTTCCGGGCGGAGCAAACGGCGACCGAGCAGGTAGATGCCTGCGACGGCCAGCGCGCCCGCCACCGCGCCCGGCAGCCGCAGCGCCCAGACGTGGTGCGCGATATCCGGCACGAAGCGCCCGGCCGCGTGCATCCAGACGTTCAGGATCACGCCCGCCAGCGGCAGTTGCCCGAAATCGAGGCAGTTCTGCCAGTAGTCGAGGAAGGCCCGGAGCGGCGACAAGGAAACGTCCGCCATGTACTGGACGAAGAGGATTTCGTCGCCCCAGAGCGCGGCGCGGCCGAGGAACGGCAGCCGGAACGCCAGCGCCAGCGCGAAGACCCCCAGCGCGAGTGCGGCGGTTTTCGGCTGCGCGCGCTGGGCGTTCATGCCGGGCACGATTTTATTCCGACTCCGTTTCGGTCGGGTCGGCGGCGAGGATGTCGCGGGCTTCGGCTTCGTAGGCGGAATCGATGAGCAGGCGAAATCCGCCTAGATTCGCCATGAACGGCTGCATGCCGCCGCAGTCGTCGCGCGCGACGACGGCGGGAATGCCGTGTGCCTCGAGCCGCGTCCGCGCGACCTCGGCGAGCATGTCGTCGAGATACGTGGCAATGCAGATCTGGCGGGTGGCGGCCATGGTCTTAACAAGAGGATTCTTTCCGAATCATTCTTTGGGCTGTTGGGCTGATCCGTTGAGTTCCGGCAGAGTAATTGCCATTTTCTTGTGTCGGATGATGTTGTAGCCAAGAACATAACAATAAACACTGGCGGGGGTGAAGTCGAGGGTGATGCTCTCGATCTCTTTTATTCCCGACAGGGTGCGCGTCGTCACGCGTGCCCGCGTGAGATTTTTTGTGTGGCAGAACGCAATCAGTGATTTCAATTCTTCGGGTCTTTCGAAATATCGATTGCTCCATTTAGCTTCGACCACCCACGATACTTTCTGATTTTGTTTCAATTTTACGATGTCAACCTCTCCCTTGTCCCATCTTGCATAGTGGAGCAAGGAATCCGAATGGAACCACTGGGCAAAAATCGCCGTTTCCACCGAAGATCCGATGGCCTCATCTTCACTTGTCAGCGGCTGGAATAATGCGGTTCTGATGGAAGGATTCGTTAAATACACCTTGAAACAATGCGCCCTCTTGAAGCGTTTGGCGTTGCGATCGACGCGATGCACAACGCGAATTAGAAATGCGGCTTCCAAATATTCGATATATCTCTTGAGCGTGTTTTTAACGACGCCCGACCGCTGCGAGAGGTCTTCCAGCGAAACTTCGTTTGCCGTGTTGAAGGCCAGAGTCGTGAACAAATAATTCAATTCTTGAATGTCGCTGATGCCATATAAACTAGGCAAGTCTCGAAGCAAGACCTTGTCGATGATGTCGTTTTTTATGAACCGAGCAGGGTCGGCCTGCATGGCTGGATTTAGGACCACCTCGGGATAACCACCATAGTTGATATATCTGATAAAGTGATCGTTCAATTCGTCGATGTTTGTTGCTGAAAAGATTCTGGCGTCTTGGTCTTGGCCGATAGCGACCAGGTCGGTTTTATCCAAAAGGGTCAAGTATTCGTAGAAAGTCAGTGGAGGCAGCAGAAAATCCGTGAAGCGGCCGGCACCAGATTCCGTGCTTTTAAGCTTCAACGCCGCGGCGGCGGAACCTGAAGCAGTACATTTTACATTCCAGAAGTTGTCAACCAGCGTCTTCAGATGAACTTCCCAATCTTTTAGATATTGGATTTCGTCGAAAAACACGAAGCAGGGCGTTGATTTATAATCCACGCCTGTGGCCTCGGCATAGTGGTCGAGTAGGTCTTGGAGCCCAAGTCCGTTATAGACGGGATGATCAACGGATAGATAACAAATGCAGCGGGGGTCGACTCCGTCTTGTATGAGGGCGCGAATGGCATGATGCGCGATGACGGTTTTTCCGACTCGTCTTGGCCCCATGAGAACAACGGCTCGTCTGGTTTTCCGATCTTGGATGAGCGGATAAAGCAGTTCGAGATATGGTCTGGGTGTCCACTCGGCAAATGGCGGAGCGATGACATGGGGGGCAGACCACCATGGGTTTTCGGCCGCAACCCGTTGAAGAACCTGTTCTTTGGATATTTGCTTCATAATATTATGATTAGTTGACTGATCTAAATATAGCGTATGCAGTAAATGAGTCAACAAATTGATCTTATAATTATTTTACATGTATCTACATGCCATGCAATTTGATGCGATTGTCAAAAACTTGTGCTGGTGGCCTGTCGGCTTCGATTAAGCGTTTTTTGAAAGAAGCGGCTGCCGGAACACTTCCCGCCAAGGGACGGGATCGTCGAAACCGAGGACGAGAAGGGGTTCTTCGGGGCATGTCAGGTGGAACATTCGCTTGCCCCACCAGCCGGAGCCGCCGGTGCCGGGGGTTTCCTGCCGGAGGGCGATATGCGCGAGGGGAATGCGGCGGACGTTGCCGAAGATCGAATGGATGACCAGTTCGTCGTCCGTCGCCAGCGCGACGGCGGGGCATTGCAGGCCGAAGACGCGCAGCATGCAGGGGGCATGGGCGCGCGCGCCGGGAGCGCGGGTGGCGGTAAAAATTTCCGTGATTTTATGGCTCCGCCACAGGCCAAACGCCACGAGCGCGACGACGAGCGCGGCGATCAACAGGAGCGGTCCGACGATGGCGACGATGGACATGCGGTTATCTCCGAGCGAATATCAAGGCAACGGCGTTTTTTTGCGGGGTCCGATCACGACGGGCTCGCCGTCGTCGAGCCATTCGCAGGTGGATTCCAGCTTGTAGTCCCACGAAGCGATCTTTCGTGCCTGCCGGAAGACGTCGATTCCGTCGGCGCGGACGAAGAAACACAGGTATTGCTTTTCGGGATCGAGGTTTTCCATTTGGGCCGTGAACCAGAGGTGGTCCGCGGTGAAAGCCGGGTCGGCGAACGAATAGCCGCGGGCATCCGGAAGCGGGGTCAGGACATACGTGCCCCGAAACGCATTGGAATAGCTCAGGCTTTGCCCATCTACCTCCAGCATGGCCTCTGCCAGCTTTTGCCGGAAGGCCGCTTCATCGCAATATGTCCGCCGCCGGATGTCCATGAGCTTGTCCGAGCAGGCCTTGTCGATCCGCTCGGGCGAAATCGAAAACAGCTGGTTGTGGCGGCATTCGAAGTACACCGGCTGTTTCCCCTCGGCATTGGCTTCGACCGGGCTGAGGAACAGCACCGTAGCGATGCTGGTTTCGATTCCCATGTTCCAGGCCATCTTGGGAGCGCGGCCGGCGATGATCGCCAGGATCTTCCTGAACAACTCGCTCCCGCCGGATTTCCGGCAGAAGTGGAGGCACGACATGCCGGCGCGGGCTTCGGTTTGATCCACGAGCAGCTCGAATGGATTGTCGGGAATATCCAGATCGGCGCCGGTCACCACGACGTTGTCCTTGAGGATGGTCAGGGCGTCGTCGCTGAATTCGACGTCGCACGGATGCGTGCCGGCAATCTCTTCGTAAGACGCGAAAAGATCGTTCGTGGAAGTCGGGAGCGGATCGCCCATCGCAGACAAAACATGAACTTCCTCCGCCGTCGCCGCGCGGCCAGCCTCCCAGGGCTCGATTCCGACGTCGACGTCGCTTTGCCGGATCTGCTCGCGCAATCGGCGCTGGAGATCGGCGCTGCCCGGCCGCAAGACCAGAACGACATAACGCCGATCGCGCGTCTGCTTGAGGCCGTCGAGAAAAGCCTCGAACCGATTGCCGGGGATGGCGAGTTCAGACGACGCGATTTCGGTTTGATCGTCCAGGAAGACGACCTTGTCGGGATGGACGTCCAAGTAAACGGGGTCTTTCGCGAGCGTCCAGGGGTTGGAATCCGCGAAGGCGAGTGCGGGGGCCAAGACCAACCAAAACCACTTTTTCATGCGCGGATCCTTGAGCGGGTGAATCGGCTAATTTATGGCGAATATATGCTTTGGCCGGAGGCGGGGCAACGGCAAACGGCAGGGGCGGAAAGCCTGGTCTTGAGGATTCCGGGCGCAAAAATCCCCTGCCGCGGGGCGGCAGGGGATGGCCGGATTCACCCGCCCCGCAAGGGGGCGGGGGCTCGGAGGGCGCGGCTCAGCCGTAGACGGCGGCGCGGCCCAGTTCCTCTTCGATGCGGAGGAGCTGGTTGTACTTGGCGATGCGGTCGGTGCGGCTGAGGGAACCGGTCTTGATCTGGCCGGCGTTGATGGCGACGGCGAGGTCGGCGATGAAGGCGTCCTCGGTCTCGCCGGAGCGGTGGCTGATCACGTTGGTGTAGCCGTGGCGCTTGGCGAGGTCGATCGCGGCGAGCGTCTCGGAGACGGTGCCGATCTGGTTGACCTTGATGAGGATCGAGTTCGCGACGCCGAGGTCGATGCCCTTCTGCAGGAACTTGACGTTGGTGACGAACAGATCGTCGCCGACGAGCTGGATCTTCCCGCCGAGCTTGTCGGTCAGGAGCTTCCAGCCGTCCCAGTCGCCTTCGGCGCAGCCGTCTTCGATGGAGACGATGGGGAACTTCTTGCACCAGCCGTCGTACATGGCGACCATGTCGGCGGCGGACTTGACGGAGTTGTCGCTCTTGTGGAGGACGTACTTCTTCGTCTTGGCGTCGAAGAATTCGCTGGCGGCGACGTCGAGGGCGATGAAGACGTCCTTGCCGGGCTTGTAGCCGGCGGCGGCGATGGCCTCCACGAGCACTTCCAGCGCGGCGGTGTTGCTGGCGAGTTTGGGGGCGAAGCCGCCTTCGTCGCCGACGGCGGTGGAGAGCTTCTGGCCCTTGAGGATCTTCTTGAGGGCGTGGAAGACTTCGGCGCCCATGCGCAGGCCTTCGGCGAAGGACTTGGCGCCGCGGGGCACGATCATGAATTCCTGCACGTCGATGGGAGCGTCGGAATGGGCGCCGCCGTTGATGACGTTCATCATCGGAATGGGCAGGACGTGGGCGTTGAGGCCGCCGAGGTGGCGGTAGAGGGGGATTTCGAGGGCGGCGGCGGCGGCGCGGGCCACGGCCATGGAGACGCCGAGCATGGCGTTGGCGCCGAGCTTGGACTTGGTTTCGGTGCCGTCGAGCTTGAGCAGGGCGTCGTCGATCGCCTTCTGGTCGCGGGCGTCCAGGCCGGCGAGGGCCTTGGCGATGGGGCCGTTGACGTTCTTGACGGCCTTGAGGACGCCTTTGCCGAGGTAGCGCTTGGCGTCGCCGTCGCGCAATTCGATGGCTTCGTTTTCGCCCGTGGAGGCGCCGGAGGGGACGGCGGCGCGGCCGAGCACGCCGCTGGAAAGGACAACGTCGGCTTCGAGGGTGGGGTTGCCGCGGGAATCGAGGATTTCGCGGGCGTGGACGGATGCGATCTGGAACATGCGGATTCTCCTGGGTTCGTTTTTGAAATTTCAACGTCGGCCCGCGGGGGGCCGCTTAAGGGCTTACTCTACCCGTCCCCGGCGGAATGGCAAAAATATTTACGGGAAAAACGGTTGATTCGTCCAAAGGCCCAGGGCTTCGAGCAAGAGCCGGGCTTGGGCGGCGGGCAGGACGCGGTAGGCGGGCCGGCGGGCCGCTTCGTATTCCGGGCTGTGGTGGCAGGCGGGGTAGCCGCGGACGCGCATCTCGCGGTCGAACCGGCGCCATTCGTCCGCGGTCAGGTGGCCGATGGGCCGATTTTCCAACTCGCGGCCGAGGGCTTTCCAGGCGCGGCGGAACCGGGCGGGATCGGCGTCGAAGGCTTCCGCGCCGGCGAGGAACGCGGCGAGCAGGGCGTCGGGATCGCCGCCGCGGGCGCGGTAGGGGCGCAGGTTCAGGCGGCCGATGCGGCCGTCGGCGGCCAGCGGCATCCACAGCGGTTCATCCGGTTGGGGCGGCCCGGGGGCGGCCCATTCGCTTTCCAGCCACTTGCGGACGGCGAATTCGCTTTCGACGGCGTGCTCGCCGCCGCGCGTCGCGTGGACGATCCATTTGTAGGCGTCGGCGATGCGCAATTCCGGATCGGCGGGCGCCTGCGCGAGGAAGAACGCCGCGTCGGGGTTCGGCGCGCGGGCGCAGGCCCCGAGCAGGAGGAGCGGAAGCAGGACGCGCAGGCGTTTCATGGAACCCGGAGCCTAGCGGGCGCGCGGCGCACCCGTCAAATTTTTCTTGCGTAAAGCGCTTTCCCGTGCGATTATTACGATCATGAACAATCGTAATAACGACGCGGAAGCGGGCGCGGCGCGTCTGAGCCTGTCGCTGCCCAACGGCCTGGCGGCGGACCTGGACCGCCTGGTGGCGGAGAAAGGGGCGGCCAGCCGGTCGGCCCTGGTGGCGGACCTGGTGCGGGACGCGGTGGTCGAGCACCGATCGCGGCGCGGCAAGCAGGAGATCGCGGGGACGATCACGCTGGTCTACGACCACCACGCGCGCAACCTGCAGGCGAAGCTGACGGACATCCAGCACGACAGCGAAGGCCTGATCGTGTCGGTCATGCACGTGCATCTGAGCCACCACGATTGCCTGGAAACGCTGGTGGTGCGCGGCCCGGCCGACCGGGTGCGGACCTTGGCGGACAAGCTCGCCGCCGTCCGCGGCGTGAAGCACGGCAAATTGACGATCACGACGACGGAACACAAGGAATGACCATGAAGAAGTGGCTGGGCATGGCGGGACTGCTGGCGCTGGGCGCCGCGGCGGCGTTCGGGCAAACGTCGGTGATGACCCACTGGGAACTCCAGTCGGTGAATTCGACGGGCTACACCGCCTGGGTGGAAAGTCCGACGAGCTTTCCCTTCGCGATCCGCGGCGTGATCGTGAACGATCCGGAAGAGATGCTGGATTATGCCTACAATCCCGACGCCACGGCGTCGAACCTCATGGGCGGCCAGTTCCAGATGTTCTTCCAGGGCACGGGTGGCGACCGCGGCGGCACGGCGCTGTGGATGGCGCAGAACTACCAGGCCATGGGCATGGCGGGGCAGGACTACGGCACGGAATGGACCAACGAGATGCGGCGGGTGCAGTACGACGCCAACGGCCGCAAGTTCCGCAAGGGCGATTTGATCGAAGTGACCGCCCGCAAGGCGCTGTTCCGCGGCGGCAAGCGCAACGTCAACGAAGGACACCGGATCACGTCCTCGAACGATTTCGACGTCGTCCTGGTCCAGGCCAACGTGGGCTTGCCGCAGGCCGAGGCCGCGACGCTGGCCGATCTGGTCAACCCCGACGGCTCGCAGATCTTCGATCCCGACCGCGAACTGGGCGGCGAGCACTGGCAAGGCATGCGGGTCCGCCTCGACGGCATTCGGCTGACGAACACCAACGGCTGGGGCAAGACCAACTGGGCCGACCGGATCTGCACGGTCACGGACGACCAGGGCCGGTTCTTCCCGCTGCGCATGCCGCTCACGGACCTCGGCGAGCCGCCGGCCACGACGACCGTGTTTTCCGCGACGGGCATCCTGAACCAGGAAAACAGCAACACCAACGGCTACGAGCTGTTCGTGCAGGAAATCGGGCCGGTGCTGAGCATCGGCCGGAGCGCGGCGGGCGGCGTGGCCGTGAGCTTCTCGTCCGACTACGCGGGCTACGTGGTACAGTATTCCGACGGCGGACCGGGCAACTGGCAGGATCTGGACGTCACCCCGCGCATGACCATCGTGGCGGAAGACGACGGCGTCGCGACCAACCGGTTCTATCGCCTGGTCAAGAAAGACGAGTGAAGCGCGGATTTTCGCTGATCGAGCTGCTGGTCGCGCTGGCGGTGCTGCTTTTGCTGGCCGCGCTGGCGGCGCCGCCGCTGCTCGCGACGATCGAGCGCGGCCGGGTGGCGCGCGTGGCGGTGGATTTGCAGACGGTGGAAGTGGCGCTGGAGGCGTACCGCACCGACCACGGGCGCTATCCGCCGGTCGTGGTTTCGTGCGTGGCGGCGGACAAGGGGCGCGCGCTGCAGCTGCCGCAGGAATTGGCCGACGGCGGCTACCTGCCGAAGAACGACCGTTCGGGCACCTCGACGATCCTGGAAGATCCGTTCCATCCGGGCGACACGTACAAATACGCCGCGCCGGAAAACTACTGGATGAACGGCTCGCTGCAGGACGACCGCTATCCGGTCTGGGTGCCCAGCGATTTTCCCTCCTGCCAGGCGCCGGGCGGGAAGGCGGACGACTCGCCGAACAGCCCGCTGGCCTGGGCGGTCTGGAGCCTGGGCCCGCGGGCGGATCCGGCGAAGCCGCCGAACTACAAAGCGCCGCTGGCGGCTTCCACGTGGTACAGAAAAACGGGCGATCTCGGCGTCATCGCCCGCTACAAGGAACGCAACGGGCCGACCTGGTCCACGCTGCGGTAGTTTTACGTAGAACGTAAAAACTAGTCCCGTCCTGGAATAGGTTGTCACTTTGGAAGTGAGGAAAATCCAAGGTGAA
>DAOTNL010000063.1:0-12696 GCA_035450765.1 Kiritimatiellia bacterium
GCCGCGGCCAGCAGCGCGCGGAAGGCCCCGGGCCCTTCCTCCACGACGACTCCCGCGCCCAAGGTGAACGTCAGCACCATGATCAGCCCGAACAGGATCTCCCCGAAGATCGCGCCGGGATCGAGATGCGCCGCGAAGAATCCCTGGTTGCGTTCGGACATGGCGAACGGTCCTCCGCGCGACGCTTCAGCCGTTTTCCGGCGGATTGGGAATGCGGTAAAGGATGGCGTAATTGACGGGGATGACGACCATCGTCAGCACGGTGGCGAACGTCAGTCCGCACATGATCGTCACGGCCATCGCGGCGTAGAACGCGTCCGTCACCAGCGGCAGCATGCCCAGCACCGTCGTCAGCGCCGCCAGCGCCACGGGCCGCAGGCGCGACACGCCCGCGTTGACCACGGCGTTGAACGGATCCACGCCCGCGGCGGACTGCGCGTTGATTTCGTCGATCAGCACGATCGCGTTCTTGATCTGCATGCCCACCAGGCTCAGCATCCCCAGCAGCGCCATGAACCCGAACGGCTGGCCGAACGCCAGCAGCCCCGCCGTCACGCCCACCAGCACCAGCGGCACGGTCATGAAGATCACCGCCGGCTGGCGGATGGAATTGAACAGCGACACCACGATCAGCATCATGATCAGGATCACCGGGGGAATCTTGCCGGCGAGGCCGGCGTTGGCGTTGGACGAGCTCTCGTGCTCGCCGCCCCACTCCATCCGGTAGCCTTCCGGCAGCGAGGCCATCGCTTCCGCCAGCTGCGGCGCGATGCGCTTGAAGGCCGTCGCCGCCATCTCGCCGCCCGACGTGTTGCACTTGACGGTGATGCACGGCGTGCGGTTGCGGCGCTGCAGGCGGGCCTCTTCGGAGACCGTTTCGAAGCCGTCCACGACCTGCGCCAGCGGGATCGGCCGGTTGAGGCGCGCGCTCCAGAACCACGCGCTCAGCAGCGAATCCGGATCGGACCGCTCGGCTTCCGGCGCGCGCAGCAGGATCGGCAGGCTTTCGTCGCCGTCCTTGTAGGCGCCGATCGGCGCGCCGAGGGTGGCCGCCTTGGCGGCGGCGGCGACTTCCGCGCGCGTGACGCCCAGGTTCCGCGCGCGCACCTCGGACACCACGGGCCGGATCAGGTCCACGCGGTTGCGCCAGTCGGCCTGGATTTCGACCAGGCGCGGATCCGCGCGCAGGATCGCGATGGCCCGGTCGGCGTAGCGCCGCAGGACCGTCGGATCGGGCCCCAGGATGCGCATCTGGATCTTTTGCGGATCGCCGGGCCCCAGCACGAACCGCTGGAAGTAGACCAGGGCGTCGGGCGTCTCCGCGCGCGCGAATTCGGAGACGCGCGCGCCCAGGCCGTCCACGAGATGGTAGTCTTCGACGTCGACCAGCAGGATGCCGTAGGCGGGATCCGGATTCTCGGGGCTGTAGGTCAGCAGGAAGCGCAGGCCGCCCGTCGCCGTCATTTCGGTGACGCCCTTCACGCCGTCGAGGCCGCGCACGAAAGCGCCGATCTGCCGGATCCGCGCGTCGGTCGCGTGGATCGACGTGCCCTGCGGCATCCACACGTGCACCATGAATTGCGGCCGGGTGGAATCCGGGAAGAAGTTCTGCTTCACCTTCGTGAAGCCGTAGCCGGCGGCCACCAGCAGCGCCAGCAGCGCCGCCGAGGTCCATCCGCGGTGGCGGATGCATGCGACGAGGAAGGCCCGGTAGCCTTGGTAGAACTTGCCCGCGTAGGGATCGGCGTTCTCCGTCGCCGCGCCCTTCTTCTTCAGGAACGTGGCGGCCAGCAGCGGCGTCAGCGTGATCGCCAGCACCCAGCTCATCAGCAGCGAAATCAGCAGCACCAGGAACAGCGAGCGGCAGTATTCGCCGGTGCTGTCTTGCGAGGCCCCGATCGGCGCGAACGACAGGATCGCCACCGCCGTGGCGCCCAGCAGCGGCCATTGGGTCTGCTTCACGACGGCCAGGGCGGCCTTGACCTTGTCCTGACCCTTCTGCGCCGCGATCAGCACGCCTTCGGTGATGACGATGGCGTTGTCCACCAGCATCCCCAGCGCGATGATGAACGCCCCCAGGCTGATCCGCTCGAACAGGATGCCCAGGTTCTGCATGATGAGCACCGTGCTCATCACCGTCACCACCAGCACCACCCCGATCAGCACGCCGCTCTGCATGCCCATGGTCAGCAGCAGGACGGCCACCACGATGACGACCGCCTCGATCAGGTTGACCAGGAAGCCGCCGACCGCGACGTTCACGCTGTCGGCCTGGTGCGAAATCACGCCGAATTCGATGCCGATGGGCGTTTCGGCGCGCAGTTCCTCCAGACGCCGGTCGATGGCTTCGCCCATGACCACCACGTTGCCGCCCTTGACCGTGGAAATGCCCAGCCCGATGCAGGGCTTGCCGTCGTAGCGCAGGAGATTCCGGGGCGGATCAAGATAGCCGCGGCGGACCGTCGCGACGTCCTTCAGGCGGATCGCGGAACTGCCCGCGCCGCCCGTTCCCGCCTGCACGATCAGGATTTCGCCCAGCTCCTCGACCGACTTCAGCTTGCCCGTCGGCGCCAGGCGGATGAACTTGTCGCCGATCTCGATGGACCCGGCGTCGGCCGCGTTGTTCTGGCCGGCAATGGCGTCCTGGATCTGCTTGGGCGAAATGCCCGTGGTGGCCAGGCGCGCCCGGGAAATCTCGAGATAGACGACTTCGGGCTGGTCGCCGATCATCTCGATCTTGGCGACGTCCTGGCACAGCAGCAGCTCGCGCCGCAGGATCTTGGCGTAGGCTTTCAGGTCCGCGTAGGAGTAGCCGTCGCCGTAGACGCCGTAGAACACGCCAAACACGTCGCCGTAGTCGTCGACGACCTTCGGCGCGGCGCAGCCGGGCGGCAAGCTGGCCTGCATGTCGCCCACCTTGCGGCGCAGCTCGTCCCAGATCTGCGGCAGGTCGTTCTTGCCGTACTGGTCCTTCATCTCGACCATGACGATGGAGCGGCCCGGATAGGACGAGCTCGTCACCTTCTTCACCTGCCCCATCTGCTGGATGGCGACCTCGATGGGATCGGTCACCTCTTCCATCACTTCCTGCGCCGTCGCGCCGGGATAGGAGGTGATGATCTGGGCGTTCTTGATGGTGAACTCGGGATCCTCGAGCCGGCCGATCTGGGTATAGGCCCACGCCCCGCCCAGCAGCAGCGCCGCCGACAGGACGTAGGTGAGGATTTTCCGCTCGATGCAGAACTGGGCGATGCTCATGGAGCGGTCTCCGCCGCCGCCGCGCCTTCATGCAGCAGGCGCACCTGGCGCCCTTCGGTCAGGATCGCCACGCCCGCCGCCGCGATGCGCGCGCCCGGCGCCAGCCCGTCGAGCACCTCGACGTTTTCGCCCAGCCGCTTGCCCAGCGCCACCGGCTGCCGCCGCGCCGCGTAGACGCCGCCGTCCTGGGCGTCCAGCACCCAGACGAACGCCGCGCCGTCGCTCGCGAACCCCACGGCATTGGACGGCACCGCCAGGATCTCGCCCGCGGCGGACGGCTTGGCGCCTTCGACCACCACGGTCCCGCTCATGCCCGGCAGCAAAAACACGCCCTCGGGCTTTTCCATCGAAAACGTCGCGCGATAGGTCTGCGTGACCGGGTCCGCGGTCGTCACGAATTCCTTCAGCTGGACCGGGAACGAACGGCCCGGCAGGGAATCGAACCGAACCGCGAACGAGGCCTCCCCCAGCTTGTCCGACGAGGCCATCTGCACGTAGCCCTCCGGCACCGACACCGCGATGGTCAGCGTCGCGACGTCCTGCAGCTTCAGCACCGGCTGGCCCGGCGACACCGTGTCGAACTGGTCCGCGAAGACGTCCGACACCACGCCGCGGAAGCGCGCTTCCAGCCGCGTGTCGTCCAGCGCCTTGCGCTGGATCGCCAGCTGCGCCTCGGCCTTGGCGACCGCGGCCCGGGCCTGCGAATATTCGTCCTGCGACACCGCGTTGACCTGCAGGGCCTTCTCGATGCGGCCGAGCGAGCTCTGCGCGCGCTCCAGGTCCGCTTCCGCGTTCTTGACCTGGTTTTCGTAATTGCGGGGATCCAGCCGCCCGAGAACGGCGCCCTGTTCGACCACCGTGCCGCGCCGCACCGGGAATTCGACCAGGCGCCCGCCCACTTCGAAAGACAGATCCACTTCGACGTCCGCTTCGACCGTGCCCGGAAAGTACAGCTTCGGCCTCGGGGCGTCCGTGCCGACGACCCAGCTCTTGATCGGCCGGACCGTCGTGTCCGCCGGTTCATCCTCCGGCTTCACCTTGAAGAAAAAGACGGCCGCCACGCCCGCCGCCAACAACGCGCCGCCGATCACCCGTCCCGTCGCATTCTTCATCATATGCTTCATGCCCGCACTCCCGTTTGCTCCATCTGCTCGAAAACCCGACCGGCGCGCGCGTTCAGCGCGCGGCTTCCCCCGCCCAGCCGCCGCCGAACGCCTTGTAGACCGCCACGAGATTCGCGGCCGACTGCCCGCGCGACTGCGCCAGCGCGTCCTGGTAGGACGACAGCTGCCGCTGCATGTCCAGCACGTTCTGGAAATTCGCGAGTCCGCTGCGGTAGAGCTCGTTCACCAGTTCCACGCTCTGCGCCGCCGCCGTCGCCGCGGCGCGCAGGGATTCCAGGCGCTGCGTTTCGTTCACGTACGCCGCCAAGGCGTTCTCGCACTCCTGGTAGGCCGCCAGCACGGTCTGCTCGTAGGCCGCCAGCGCGGCCCGCGTCGAGGCCTCTTCCGCGCGCACGTGGTTGCGGATCTTGCCGGCGTTGAAGATCGCCCAGGTCAGCGAGGGCCCCACGGTGAAATCCTGCGCGGCGGAGGAGAACAGCTCTCCGCCGTCCGTCGCCGCCAGCGCGAACGTGCCGTTCAGGGACAGCGCCGGGAAGTAATCCGCCTGCGCCACGCCGATCTTGGCCGTCTGCGCCGCCAGCGCGCGTTCGGCCGAACGGACGTCCGGCCGCCGCCGCAGCAGTTCCGTCGGCAGCAGCCCCGGCAGCGCCGTGGCCGCCGGCACCGGCCCCGGCTCCCGCAAGGCATCCAGCGCGCCCGGCAGCTGGCCCGTCAGGACGCACAGCGCGTTCAGCGCCTCCTCGATCTTCGACTTCAGCGCGGGCACCTGCGCCGTCGTGGCCGCCAGGTTCATCTCCGCCTGGCGCACGTCGAGCTCCCCGGTCAGCCCCGCGTCGAAGCGCCCCCGCACCACCTGGAGCGTCTCCGCCTGCAATTCGATGTTTTCCTCCGCGTACGCCAGCCGCTGCTGGTTCATGCGCAGCCCGACGTATTCCGCCGCAACCTGCGCCTGCAGCATCACCTGCAAGTGGCGCAGATCTTCCTCGGAGGACTCCAGCTGCCCCCGCGCCGCCTCGACGCTCCGGCGCACCCGGCCCCACAAATCCAGCTCCCACGTCGCCGAGAATCCGGCCTGGTAGAGCCACCCCGGATTGTCCGTCGCCTCGTAGGCTTCCGGCACGTGCACCCGCTCCGACTGGCGGTCATAGCCGGCCAAGCCCTGCGCACCCACCGCCGGGAAGAAATCCGCCCGCGCCATGCCGACGGCCGCCGCGTAGGCTTCCATCCGCGCCGTCGCCGCCGCCAGGTCCTTGTTCCGCGCCCGGGTCTCCGCCACCAGCGCTTCCAATGCCGGGTCGCCGAACGTCGTCCACCACGCCGCCAGCGTTTCCGCCGACTCCCCCGCCGGCGTCTGCCACGCCGCCGGCGTCGCGACGTCCGGCGTCCGGTAATCCGGCCCCACCGTCAGGCATCCCGCCCCGCCCAGCAGCGCCAACAGCCCCGCGCCCGCCACCCGCCAGGCCGCTTTCGAATCCGCATGCGTCATATGCCACTCTTTCCGCAGGCCCGAGGCCCGCCGGCGTCTTCAGAGCATGAATCTTTGGCGGACAGGCTACCACGCCAGCCGGAACGCGCTCAATGGAATATGCGCGCGATGGCCGGCCCCGCCCCGCGGCCACACCGTCAATAGCCGTCGGTCCGATAGTTCGTCACGCCGCCCGCCACCGCCGGAATCGCCGCGTTGGTGTCGATCTGGTAGTAGGGATCGCCGTTGCCGGCGCCGTCGTTGTACTTCGGCGGAATCAGGCCGGTCGGCATCTGGACGGGCGGGTTGAACGCATAGTCCGAAACGTCGGCGCGGCACTGCACGATGCGGTCGGGGAACACCCGCAGCACCATCAGATCGAAGGACCACACGAGATCCTTGCCCATTTCGACGTCCGGACAATGCGCCTTCACGCTGTCGAATGCGCTGCCCACGGTGTCGTCGGCCACCGGGAAATGCGTGGCGACCGTCAGCCGGGGCTGGACGTTGTTGCTGATCAACTGGCTGAGGATGTAGCCGAACGCGCCCTGCGGCGTGTGCGAGCTGTTTTGGACCGTTGTCAGGCCCTGGACGGTCGCCACGAAGTTCGAATAGCCCGGCTGCCCTTCCTCGATGGGGCCGTCGAGGCCCATGTTCTTGTAGGCCCACACCTCCGGCGGCACGACCATCTCGTGGATGAACACGTCCACGCCTTGGCCGCCGTTCTTGGCCTGCTCGATGCAGTTGGTTTCGGGCTTGGTGTCGCTCGTGTAGATCATGCTCAGGTTCGTGCCGGCGGGCGTCTGCCAGTCGATCTTGTAGCCCATGGAGCCCCGGCGGGCGTGGATCACCGGGAAATGCGTGATTTTCACGCCCGTGGCGGCGTTGCTGTAGGCCAAGCCGCCGACCTTCGTCCAGTCCAGTTCGATCGGCACCAAGGCGTAGGCGTCGTTGGTGGCATCGTTGCCGACGGGAACGGGATCATGCGGCAGCCCCCAGCTTTCCTTGGTGGGCGGCACGTAGTTCGAGTAGGCCGTGTTCTGGAAACTGAAACTCTCCGAATGCCACCGCAGGGCTTCCCGCAGGTGCGCGCAGAAATTGCTGGTGCCGTCGTCGTAATAGGTCTCCGATCCGGCGGGGCTTTCCAGCCCAGTCGGCCCCGAACCCCATACGAACAGAGGCGATTTGCGGTCCGCCGAAGGCCCGAAGCAATAGGTATGGACCAAGTCGCTCATGTGATCGCCGTGCAGGTGGTTGATGAACACCTTGTCCATCCGGCGATAACCGACCTTCGCGGCCGCGAAGTTGGCCGACACCCCGGCGCCCATGTCGAAGATGAACTGGTCGACGGCCCGCCCGCCATAGACCCTGTCGCTCGGATCGTTGCTCCACCCCACTTCCACGAAGACGCTCATCTCCGCCTGCGCCTTGCGCACCGGCAAGGGAATCATCGAGCCCATGAAGGTGATGCGCATCTCGTCGTTCGACAGCGGCGTGAGCGGATCGAAAAGCGGCAGGTTCTTGTAGTAGTAGGTATAGGTTTCGGTCGGCTCGTACGTCGGATCCTGCGCCACCACGCGGTAGAACATCGGTACGGCGGCTGTCCCCGTCGCGCCCAGGCCCGCCAACGTCGCCTCGGCGTCCTTCCAGCTCATCCAGTTGCTCAGCCCGGACGCCGACCATTGCACCGCGTAATGCGTCCCTGTTCCGCCCGGATCGTCCCAGCTGATCTGGCCGTTGCCGTCGAACGCCGTGATTTCCGTCTGCCCGAACGCCGCGGCTGCCGCCAACGTCCACGCCGCCCACCATCCCGCCGCGATCCTGTTCATGCGCTCCTCCTGGGTTCCAGCCCATCCTTTGGGCGGGAACCGTAGCGGAATTCCAGCGCCCCGGCGGAGAGGGATTTCCCTCTCATTCGGCCGCTCACAGGTCGCCGGAATCCCCGGTGCCTGCGGCTAGCGCGTCGCGGATCGCCCGGCGCCGCAGTTCCTTGACGCCTTGCACGCCCAGCTTGTCCATGATGCGGACGCAGTAGGATTCCAGCGTGCGCACGCTGATCCCCAGCTGGCGCGCGATGTCCTCGTTGGGCGTTCCCCGTCCCAGCAACCGGTAGATCTGCTGCTGTTGCCCGCTCAGGCCGTCCAGCGGCGTCAGTTCCTGCAACGCCGCTTCCGCGCGGGGACTCAGATAGCGGGCTCCCGCCAAGACGGCCCGGATGGCGGTGGCCAGCGATTCGGCCGCCTCGCGCTTGGTGACGTAGCCGCCGGCACCGGCGTCCAGCGCCCGGCGGATCGCGTTGGGTCCCTCGTGCATGGAATACACCAGCACCGCCAGGCCGCGCGCGCGCAGTTTCCGGATCAGGTCGAACCCGCTCTCTTCCCCCAGCGCGAGATCCACTACCGCCAAACGGCTGGCGGCCAATGCGGGGTGGGCCAACGCTTCGGCCGGAGTGCCCGCCTGCCCGTCCGGAGCGAATCCGGCTCCCGCCAGCAGCTGGGCCAGCGCCGCCCGCACCAGCGGGTGGTCGTCCACGAGAAAAAGCCGGGGCCGGTCCGGGCCGGTCATGCGGAACCCTCCGTGAGCGGCACGCGGCAGACGACCTGCATGCCGCCTTCCGGACCGCCGGCCACCTGCAGGGTGCCGCCGATCTGGCGCGCGCGATGCTTTAGGATGCCCAACCCCAAACCCGCCGCCGGAACCGTGCCGGGAATCGTCTCCGGACCGTCGTCGGCCACCCGCAGCGCCAGCTCGCCGGCCGCGCGCTCCAGCGCGACCGTGATCCGCGAACAGCGCGCATGCTTGACGGCGTTGGCCACGGCTTCGCGGGCGATCCGGTACAAATGCAGGGCGAGCTCGGGATTCCGGACGGTCAGGTCCGGGTCCGCCTGCAGGCGGCAATCGAGTCCGTGGCGTTCGCGCGTCTCGCGGCAGAGTCGCGTCAGGGCGGGCAGCAGCGCGTCGGGCTCGATCTCCATCGGACACAACCCTTCGGCCACGTCGTAGGCCATGCCAATGGCGTCCTTGAGCGCCACCCGCAACGGGGCCAACTCGGCCGCGTCGGCGGCGCCGGCGGCCTTCCGCCGCTGCTCCAGGGCCGAGCAGTTCAGCAGCGCCGCCGTCAGATGCTGGCACAGTCCGTCGTGCAGTTCCGCCCCCAGCCGCCGGCGCTCATCTTCGCCGATCCGGACGACCGCCGCCTCCAGCCGCTGGCGGTCCGCGGATTCCGCTTCCAGCTGCCGCCGGGCCAGCCGCTCCGCGATCATCGAACCGCGCTGCAGGATCTGGAAGCGCGTGAACAGGATCATCAGGACCAGCATGGCGATCATCCACAAGAACCATTGCAGTCCCCAATAGGCCGGCGAAGCGCGAACGGCGGGTACCGCCGTCCCCCATGCCGCCCCCGCCTCCCAAGGGAGCAACGGCACCAGCGCAAACAACGTGGCGCCCAGCGCCAACGCCGCCCAGCCGGTGCGTGGCCCCACCAGCAGCAAGGCCAGGAGCGGCAAAAGCATCAACGAGATTCGCCCGTGCCCCGCCAATTGCCCCACCGCCAATTGGATCGAGCTGGTCGCCGCGTTCACCGCGAGCAAGATGCCGGCCCGCACCAGCACGGGCCAGCGCGGACGCAGCGCGGCGAGCAGCAAAACCAGATAGAGCGCCACGCAGACGATCCGCAAGGACACCGGCAACTCGAGGCCCCGCCCGGCGAGAATGGCGCCCAGCGGCACCAGCACGATCACGGAATAGAACAGCAGCAGGAAGTCCAAGACCCGGGACCGCCAGGCCAAAATCCCCTCGTCCACCTCGCGCGCGATCGAAGAGTCGAACTTCATGGGCGATTCCATGCGCCGCCTGTCTTCACCGGCTCCCGGCCGGCACGCCTTGGCGCGCCAGTTCGGCGCGCAGCCGCCCGCTCCAGAAGTCGCAGGCGTCCCGGACGTCCTGCCACTTTTTCCACTTGTCGAAACGCCCCGTCACCTTCCGGCCGGCGCGGCCGTCCACCAGCGCCGCGAGCCGTTCGCCGGTCTGGGAATCCAGCACCTCCGCTTCGATGGTCGCGCGGCCGGACATCGCGGTCTGGCCCAGCGCCACCCGCTGCAAGGCGCTGATCGCCAGCCCCACCGGCACCACCGTGGACAGCGTGTCCAGCAGGATCTTGGAACCCCGGGCGTCCGTAAGCGCCACGCGCAGCCGCAGCGTGCCCGGACCGGCCGTTTCCGCGAGCGCGAAATCCTGCCCGAGCTGTTCCCGCAGCGCGGCGTGGAAATAATCGAGCAGGGCTTGGCGATCCTCGGGAGACAGCTTGTGCAACCGGCTGCCGGGCCCCGCATAGGCCACGACCGGATCGATCAGCAGCTTGGCATAGCCGGGCCCCGCGGCGGCTTGCCGATAGATCAGCGCCGGCTCGCCGTCGCCGCCCGGCTGCAATTGGGAATAATCCCCCAGGAATCCCGACGTCTTCACGTGGCGGACCGCATGGGTCGTCGCGCACGACGTCGCCAGCAACAACGGCAACCACCCAGCCCAACGAACCCGCTTTGTTTTCATGTGCCCGCCTTTGACGGGAAGCGTATACGCCCCGCGAAGCCGCGCGTCAATTCCCGCCGCGCGAACGTTTCCCGCCTTGGCCCCCGCCGACGGCCTTTGCTAGGATGGCGCCGATGCCCATCCTCTCCGCCATCGGACGCAAATCGCCGCAGTCGCGGTTGCTGATCGCCGCGATCTACGCGGCGCTGGGTCTCGGCGCGGTCGCCATGCTCTATCCGCTCGGCCTGATGGTCGCCGGCTCCACCAAATCCATCGCCGACCAGCGCGAAAACGTCCTCGTGCCCCGGTTCCTCGTGTCCGACGAGGCCCTCTGGCACAAACATCTCGAAGCGCTCTTCAACGAATCGATGGATGCGCTCAACATGGCCTTCGATTCCGACTACGCCGCCTTCGAAGACGTCCCCCTGCCGCCGCCCGGCGCCCCCGACTCCGAACTCGTCCCGCTCTGGCGCGTTTTCCTCGCTTCCGGCGCGTTGCCGTCCGAAGCGATCGCCCTCGGCCACTACTGGGCCCCGCAGGCCGGCGCTTTCCCCGTCCAGCTCCGCGAATTCCGGCGCCGCCTCCGCGAAAAATACGGCACGCTCGCCGCCCTCAACGCCGCGCTCGGGACGGACTTCGACGCCTGGTACGTCGTCTTCATCCAGCCCCCCGCCTATCTCTTTCCCCACGCCGCGCCCGGCGCCACGCCGCTCGCCGCGGAGTTCGACGCCTTCAAGCTGTCCGCGCCGGCCTGGTGCCAAACCGTCCTCTCGCCCGAGGGCTTTTTCCGCAAGCTCTATCTCAAGCCGCGCTACTCCAAGGACGTCGCGGCCTACAACGCCGGGCACGGCACCGCCTACGCCTCTTACGCCGAAGTGCCCCTCCCGCGCGAATTTCCCGCCGACGCTCCCCCACTCGCCCAGGACGAATGGCGCGACTTCACGGCCAACACCCTCTCCCCCCTCTGGCTGAAAGATGGCGTCCTCGACACTCCGGAAACCCGCTGGCGCGACTGGCTCGCCCAGCGGCCCGAGGTCCGAGATCCGAGATCCGAGGTCGGAGCCTCGTCGGACTTCGGACTTCGGACCTCGGACTTCGGCCCCCCCCTGCCCCAACTCGCCCACCACGCCGCGCTTTTCCGCGAGCACAAGGCCGAGATCCGCCGCGAATTCCTGTGGCGCAACTACCGGACCGTGCTCGACCACGTGCTGTTCCACGGCCGCGGCATCGCGAACACCGTCGTCTACTGCACGCTGGCCGTCCTGCTGGCCCTGCTGGTCAACCCCCTCGCCGCCTACGCCCTCAGCCGCTTCCAGCCCTCCGCCGGTCCGCAGATCCTGCTGTTCCTGATGCTGACGATGGCCTTCCCCCACATGGTCACGCAGATCCCCGTCTTCGTCCTCCTGCGCGAACTGGGCCTGCTCAACACCTTCGCCGCGCTGCTGCTGCCCGGCATGGCCAGCGGCTACTCCATCTTCTTGCTCAAGGGCTTCTTCGACTCCCTCCCCCGCGACCTCTACGAATCCGCCCAGCTCGACGGCGCCGGCGAGTGGACGCTCTTCTGGCACGTCACCATGCGCCTCTCCACGCCGATCCTCTCCGTGATCGCCCTGCAGGCCTTTTCCGTCGCCTACGCCAACTTCATGTACGCCCTGCTCATCTGCCAGGACCCCAAGATGTGGACGCTGATGGTCTGGCTCTACCAGCTCCAGCAGCGCTCCGGCCCCGGCGTCGTGCAGGCGTCCCTCCTGCTCGCCGCGCTGCCGACCCTCGCCGTCTTCCTCGCCTGCCAGCGCGTCCTGCTGCGCGGCATCGTCGTGCCGGTGGAAAAATAGCTGCCCCCTTCCCCATGTTTTTCCCCCTCTCCAGCGGAGTCTCGCTTATTATAATATGTGAGACTGATTTTTCGAAATTTCCTTTGATTCCAGGCGTATTCAGTCAAACCCGCGAGTCTCACTTATTATAATAACCGAGACGGCTGGGCCCCAGCGGACGACGGATCATTGTCCATTGGGACAAAAAAGGCCGAGGCTTGCGCCTCGGCTTTCCATTCCGAATCGCCGGAGGTTTATTCCACCAGGTCGATCAGGTTGCGCACCGCGCGGTTGTCTTCCTGCGGCGCTTGCGGTTCCCCGCCGCCGCCTTCGGAAGAAGCCGGAGATTCGGCGGACGAATCGCCCGCCTGGCCTTGCTGCTCCTCGCGCGGAGGCCGATTGCCGCCGCCGTTGCCGCCGCGGTCCCCGCGGTCGCGCCGGCGATCCCGCCCGCCGCGCCGTTCCCGGTTGCCGCGCCGCTCGTCGCCGCCGTTGCCGCCACGGTCGC
>DAOTNL010000064.1:0-12686 GCA_035450765.1 Kiritimatiellia bacterium
CCTGTGGATCACGCGCAACGTCGTCGTCAGCAACTGCGTCGTCGCCGGCTGCCGGGCCGAGGGCGACGGCGGCGGCATTTTGCTGAGTTCCGGCGGCCTCGTCACCCATTGCGACGTCCTCGGCAACGTCGCCGGGGGCGCCGGCGGCGGCATCAAAATCACCGCCACCGGCGAAGTCGTCCGTTGCCGCATCGCGGACAACGTCGCTTCCAACGGCGGCGGCGGCATCCATGCCTACACCACCAACTCCGTCGATTCCATCCGCATCGGCCACTGCCGCATCGAAAACAACCGCGCCCCCGGCATCGAAAACGGCGGCGGCGTCTATCTCTGGCACGGCCGAATCCACGATTCGCTCCTCGTTTCCAACTCCGCCTATGCCGGCGGCGGCCTCTACGGCAACGTCGCCGCCGTCGAGCACTGCACCGTCGCGGACAACGTCGCCACCAACGGCGGCGGCCTCTACGTCTCGGGCTGCGAGGTCCGCAACGCCGTCGTCTGGGGCAATGCGCGGTCCAACCTCTTCCGCAGCGGCTCCGGCAACGTCGTCGAACATTGCGTCGTCGCGCCGGCCACGGCGGGCGAAGGCAATCTCGCCGCGGATCCGCTGTTCCGCGATCCCGCCGCCGGCGACTACCGCCTGAAATATTCCTCTCCCGCGCTCGATGCCGCCGCCGATTCCGACCTTCTGCTCGATCTCGACGGCCGCCTCCGCCCCCTCGACGGCACGTTCGACGGCGCCGCCGCCCCCGACGTGGGCGCGTTCGAGTACGATCCCGAAACGGCCGACTCCAACGGCGACGGCATCCCCGACCGGTGGTACCACGCCTATGCGCTCGACCCCAACGATGCCGCCATCGCGGCGGAACACTCCGACGCCGACGGATTCGACAACCGTTCCGAATGGATCGCCCTCACCGATCCCACGAACGCCGACTCGCATTTTTCCATCCAATTCGCGAGCAATGCCCCCGTCCGGCTGGTCGGCTTCGACTCCCGCACCAACCGCCTTTATCTGCTCCAGCGCTGCACCCAGCTGACGGAGAACGCCTGGAGCGATTCGCCGGACGAGCCCGAGCGCCCCGGCAACGGCGGGACGGATTCGTTCGGCGTGCCCGACGCCCCGACGGCCGCCGCGTTCCGCATCCGGGTCCGCCTGCCCTGAAGGGCCGCGTTGCCGCCGCCGGCGCTCCCGGCTTGACGTGGACCTCGGCGCGGGAGTATCGAACCGCCCATGCGCATTCGTTTCCACGTGCTCGATCCGCGGATCCTCCGCTTGCGGCTGGCCGGCGCCGCGTTTCTGGCCGCAGCGGTCTTCCCGGCCGCGGCCCAGCGCGTGGACGGCCCCGACTGGGCATTGGCCTACAGCCTGCCGTCGCAGAACCTGAAAGCCAAATGGCCCGGCGAGTACGCCGTCAGCGATCTGCTGGTCGAGCGGGTCGGCCAATTGCGCAAAGGCGACCGCGCCGAATTGGCCACCTTCACGTTCTCCGGCGATTCGCCCCGGACCGGCGGCGCCGCCCCGCTCCTCAAGGCGCTCGACAAGGCCCTCGGCCGCGGCGCGGCCATCCACTTCGTCGCCGACCGCGGCATTGCCACCACCAATTCCTTCCTTTGGGGACTGTCCCTCGCGGGACTGGCGGCGCGCCCCTACAACCCGCTGGAGTTGACGATCTCGCCCGGCAAGCCCCTGATGCACCACAAGGCCGCCCTTTTCGACTACGGCGGCGGCGAGAAATGGGTCTTCGTCGGCTCCGGCAACTTCACCGGCGCCGCCAACAACCGCCAGTGGAACGTCGGCCTCCTGCTCCGCAATCCCGACCTGCATGCGGCCTACGCCGCCGAAATGGCGGAATTCCGCGCCGGGCGTTTTGGCGCGGCCAAAGGCCGCGGCCACGACGGCGCCGCATTCCGGCTGGCGGATTCCTGGGGCGATTGCTGGGTGCGCTTCGGGCCGCCGCTGCCCGCGACGAACGGAACCGAGAACGCCGAAGCGCAAATCCGGGCATTGATCCACGGCGCCGAAGAGGAAATCTTCTTCGCCATGCACCGCTTCAACCGGCTTTCGCTGCGCCGCGCGCTCGTCGCCGCCGCCGACCGCGGCGTCCGGGTCCGCGGCGTGATCCCCGTCAGCGACCGCGGCAACGCCCGCGGCGCCGTTTCGCGCGGCACCGTCGAGTTCTTCGCCGATCCGGCCAACTACCAAACCACCAACCGCGTCGTCCTGCTGCCGGCCCGCGTCCGCGCCACCGGCGACGGCTGGGACGCCGGCGAGGCCGATCTCGTCCATCTCAAGTACGCCCTCATCGATCCCAACGGGTCCGAGCCGGTGGTCATCCACGGCGCGGCCAACTGGACGGAAGCCGGCCTGTCCAAACCCGACGGCAACGACGAAAGCATCCTATTCCTGCGCCACGCCGGCATCGCCCAGGCCTTCCTCGAACAGTTCCGGCGCATGACCGAAGCGCCGCCGGAGGAACCCGCCGGCGACGAGCCGGAACCCGATCCGGCACCCGAACCGGAGCCGGAATCCGGTTCCGAGCCCGACGCGGCCTGAGCCCGGCGGCCGGTGAATTCCCGGCTTTTGCGATAGGCGCGCGCGGCGCCGTTTTGCTAGCGTCGCTCCCGAACCGACATGCGGACGCCCATCGCAGCCCTATTTCGCCGAAACGCGCCGGATCGGCTGCGGCCCATCGGTCTCCCGCGGGCGCTGCATCCCCATCTGCAACCGGGTCTCTGGGAGACATTCTTCGGCGCGCTCGGCGTGCCGGTCGTGCTTTCCGCGCCGACCACCCGCGCCATGTTCGAACGGGCGGAACTGATTTCGGAAACGGAGCACTGCCTGCCCGTCAAGCTGCTCGACGCCCACCTGGACAATTTGGCCGGGCGCGTGGACCGGGTGTTCGTGCCGCGCATCCTTTCGCTCCGCCGCGGCTTCATCTCGTGCCCGAAACTCGCGGCGCTGCCCGACGCCGTCCGCGCGCAGTTCCGCGGCCGCTTCGAGGTCGTGACGGCGGACATGGACGAAAACCGCCGCCCGCTGGAGCCAACGCTCGTCGATCTGGGCCGCGCGCTGGGCTTCGCGCCGGCGGAGAGCGTCGGCGCGGCCCAGCAGGCGCTCGCCGCCGCCGGGGCGCCAGATGCGCCCCCGGCCGGCAAACGGTTCCTGCTGATCGGACATCCCTACAATCTGGGCGACGCCTATCTGACCGGTCCGATCGTCCGCAAACTGGAAGATCTGGGCGCTGTCGTCGAACGGCTGCCGGCCGGCCCGCCCCGCGGCGCGCCGGCGCCGCTCCGGTGGGACACCAGCGCGCACATGCTCGAAGCCTTGCGCGCGCTCGACCCGGCCCGCTGCGCCGGCGTGATCCAGCTGACCTCGTTCAACTGCGGCTGCGACTCGATGGCGGGCCCCTACTACCGGGAAACGCTGAAAGCCGCCGGCATTCCGTTCATGGCGCTGACGCTGGATTCGCACACGGCGCTGGCCGGCCTCGACACGCGCCTGGAAGCGTTCGTGGAATCCATCGCGGGACGCGCATGAAACCGGGCCTCGCCATCCAGCCGTGGGGCAACTATTCGCTGGCCCTCGCCGCCTCCGTGGAGTGCCTGCGGGTGGAACCCTGGACCCAGCGCAGCACCACGCCCGAAACCCTGCGCCTGGGCGTCGAAGCCTCGCCGGAATTCGCCTGCCTGTCGTTCAAGGCCTGCACGGGCCACTTCATCAAGGCCGCGCAGGAAGGCGTCCGCTACGGCGTCATGGTCAACAGCCGGGGCACCTGCCGGCTGCGCTACTACCGTGAAATCCAGCAGAAGATCCTCAAGGAGCGCGGTCTGGACCTGTTCATCTTCGGGTTGGGCTACGACGGCATCAAGCCGCCGCTGATCCGCCATTTCGACCCCGATCCGATTCCCTTCCTGCAATGCTGCGCCCGCGCGCAGCAGAAAACCCTCGCCGTGGACGTTCTCGAACGCGAAGCCTGGCGCGTCCGCGCCGTCGAGCGGCAGCCGGGCGACGCCACGCGCGTGCTCAACGAGTGCCTCGCCGACCTGGACCGGGCCCGCACCGTCCCGGAAATCCGCGCCTGCGTCCGGACCTTCAAGCCCCGCTTCGCCGCGGTGCCGATCGATGAATCGCGCGTCCCCCTGCGCATCGGCCTGCTGGGCGAAGCCACGCTCCTGCGCGACCGCTACTTGAACCACAACCTCGAGGAAATCCTCGGCGGCCTCGGCGCCGAAGTCCGCAACTTCTTCCTGCTCGGCGACGAAATGCGCAACATCTTCCGGATCGGCTTGTTCAGCCGCAATTCCCGCTGGCGGCTGAAGCGGCTGGCGCGGCCCTATTTGGAAAACCTCGTCGGCGGCCACGCGCTGGATTCCGTGGCGCACGCGATCCGCTGCGCGCAGGAAGGCTACGACGGCATCGTGCACGTCGCGCCCGCCGGCTGCATGCCCGAGGTCAGCGTTCGGCCGATCCTGCGCCGGCTCGGCCAGGATCTGGATCTGCCCATCCTGGAGTGTTCCTTCGACGAGCACGCCAGCCACGTCGGCGTCGTGACCCGGCTCGAGGCGTTCGTGAGCATGCTGCGGGAACGGCAGGCAAACAAGCCAAGGAAACGGACATGAAGACTTCCCATTATCTGGGCATCGACGTCGGCTCCATCAGCGCGAACCTCGTGCTCATCGACGCCGACGCCCAGGTGGTTTTCACCGACTACCGGCGGGTGGACGGCTGGCCCCTGCGCGCGGCGCAAGCCGCGCTGGCGGCCCTGCGCGCCGCCTGTCCGCAGGTGGCCCTCGCCGGCGTCGGCGCGACCGGCAGCGCGCGCCACCTCGTCGCCGCCGCGCTGGGCGCCGACGTCGTCCAGAACGAGATCAGCGCGCACGCCTGCGCCGCCATCCACGTCCAACCCGACGTCCAAACCATCATCGAAATCGGCGGCCAGGACAGCAAGGTCACGATCGTCCGCGACCGCGTGGTCGTGGATTTCGCCATGAATCTCCTGTGCGCGGCGGGCACCGGCAGTTTCCTCGACGCCCAGGCCCAGCGGCTGAATCTCACCATCGAGGAGTTCGGCCGGCAGGCCGTGCGCTCCGCGCGCCCGACCGGCGTCGCCGGCCGCTGCACGGTCTTCGCCGAATCGGACATGATCCACAAGCAGCAGATCGGCCACCGGCAGGAAGACATCGTGATGGGCCTGTGCCTGGCCATGGCGCGGAATTTCCTGGGCAACGTGTGCGTCGGCAAGGAAATCCGGCCGCCCGTCGTGTTCCAAGGAGGCGTCAGCGCCAACCCGGGCATGCGCCGGGCATTCGCCGAGTTGCTGGAATGCGAACTCGTCGTGCCCGAACACCACATGGTGATGGGCGCGCTGGGCGCCGCCTTGCTGGCGAAGCGCGCTGCACCGACCGTCTCCCGCTTTCGCGGCTTCGACGTCTGCGAACGCGCCATCGACACCCGGGCCTTCACCTGCCCCGACTGCGCCAACGAATGCGAGGTCATCGAAATCGTCGATCACGGCGAAATCGTCGGCCGCAGCGGCGGCCGCTGCCGCAAGTGGGAAGGCCGCGCCGGGCCGCGGTAGCTTCCGGCGGCCCAGGCGTTTTTTCGCTGGAATTTCCGGAGCGCCGCGCTAGGTTTCCGCCATGCCGCAACTCGACTTGAAAACCATCGTCGTCGCCGGGCTCACCGTCGAGGTGGTCTGCAGCCTCGTCATGGTGGCCCTGTGGCGCCAAGGCCGCCGCCAGTATGCCGGCCTCGGCTTCTGGGCGCTGAATTTCGCGGCGCAGACCGCGGGCCTGTTCCTGATTTTGCTGCGCGGCCTGCTGCCGGCTTGGCTTTCCATCACCGCGGCCAACGTCTTGCTCCTGGGCGGCGCGTGGCTGGGCCTGTTGGGCCTGGAGCGGTTCGTCGGCCGGCGCCGGCCGCAAACCGTCCACGCGGTCGTGGCGGCGGCCGCCGCCGCGCTGCACGCCTACCTGACCTACGTCCAGCCGAGCCTGGCCTTGCGGGCGGCGCTTTTCGCGGCGGCCATGCTGTACTTTTTCGTCCGCTGTTCCGCGCTCATGCTGCGCGGGGCCGATGCCACCCTGCGGCCCTGCACCCGCGCGGTCGGTGTCGTGTTCGCGCTCTTCGCCGGGTTGTTCGCGTTCCGGATCGCGAACCAATTCGGCCAGCTGGGCCGGCCCGACGACTATTTCGGACTGGGGGCCTCCGAAGCCCTCTTCCATCTCGCCATCCAGGTGCTGTTCGTCCTGCTGACGTACGCCCTCGTCCTCATGGTCAACCGCCGCCTGCTGCTGGATCTGACGCTCCAGCGGGAGAAATTCTCGAAGGCCTTCCATTCTTCGCCGTACGCGCTGCTGCTCACCCGTCTTTCGGACGGGCAGATCCTCGAAATCAACGACGGCTTCACCGCCCTGGCCGGCTACGAGGACGCGGAAGCGCTCGGCACCACGACGATCGACCTGAACCTCTGGGCGCAGACCGGCGACCGCGACGCCGTCGTCGCCCAGCTCGCCGCGCGCGGCCGGGTCGATGGCCTGGAATTCACCTTCCGCAAGAAGTCGGGCGAATTGCTCACCGGCCTGTATTCGGCCGTGGTCATCGCAGTGGGCGACGAGCCCTGCATTCTGTCCAGCATCGCCGACATCACCGCGCGCAAGCAGGCCGAGCAGGAACGCGAGCGCCTCGTCGCGGAGCGGGAAAAAGCCCTCGCGGAAATCAAGGTTCTCGGCGGACTGCTGCCGATTTGCATGTCCTGCAAGAAAATCCGCGACGACCAGGGCTACTGGAACCAGATCGAGACCTACATCCGCTCGCATTCCCAGGCCGAATTCAGCCACAGCCTGTGTCCGGAATGCGCCCACAAGCTCTATCCGGAATACAACCCGGCTCCCCAACCCCCCACGTCCTAGAAAATCGCCACGGCCAGCGAATAGGCGCCGGCCAGCACGCGCCGCGACCACACCCGCACCCGCGTCGTCGGCTCCGTCTGGAAATCCGCGAGTTCCAGCCGCGTGCCGCGCACGACGTTTCCGTTGGCCCAGCCGCAGCCCAGCGCTTTCAACAAGGCTTCTTTCTGGCTCCAGAGCGCGAAAAACGCCGCGCGGCCGCCCGCCTGCGCCAGCGCCCGTTCGCTGGCGGAAAACACGCGCTCGCCCAGCGCCTCCACGTCGGCCTTGCGCGCCAGCGATTCCAAGTCCACGCCGATCGCCGCGCCTTTTGCCAGCGCCGCCACCACGTAGCCGCCTGCATGCGACAGATTGAAACCCCATTCCGCCGCCGCGCGGGCCAGCCGCGGCTTGCCGTGCGCGCCAGTCTTCCACTCCACCCGATCCAGCCCCAGTTCGCGCGGCAGCCAGCAGGCCTTGAACCATTCCGAGGCCCCGGCCCGCGCCCGCGCCGCCGCATCCGTGAAGCGCGCCGCGCGCGCCTGCGCTTCCGCCGGCAAACGCGCGGACCAATCGGCCGCGGCGACGTCCACGGCCGCCAGCCGGAACGGTTCGCCGGGCAACGCCCAGTCCTGCAACGGAATGTCGGTTCCGCAATCCACGGCCGCCATCCTGCCAGAAGCCCCCGCCCGGAGAAATCTATTTGTCATCGGCCGCTTTCTGAGCCATGCTGGCTCCAGAATGCACGGCAAGTTCGTCATTTTGACCATTGCGCTGCTCGCCGCGCTGGCCTTGGGGGGCTGCACGGTCTTCTTCCTCGACCGCGACGACGGCCTGACCTACGGCCGGGTCGTGCGGATCGAAACCACCGCCTATTGCCCGTGCGGCATCTGCTGCAGCTGGAAACTCGACAAGAATGGCCGCCCGGTCGTTTCCGCCGGCCGCGACCGCGGCAAGCCCAAGGTCGTCGGCCTCACCGCCAGCGGCAAGCGCGCCCACCCCGGCACCTTGGCCGCCGACACCCGCTACTACCCGATGGGCACCGTCATCTACGTCCCCGGCTACGGCTACGGCATCGTCGAGGACCGCGGCGGCGACATCCGCGGCCGACACCGCCTCGATCTTTTCTTCAACACCCACGCCGAAGCCCGGCGCTGGGGCCGGCGCAAGCTCGAAGCGGTCGTTTTCCCGCCGGGCACCCCCGCCGTGCCGCAAAACGCGCCCCCGCCCCGCTGAACGGGCCGCGCCCGCCCCTAAAACGGTTGATTTTCCATTTCCGGGCTTGATTTCCCCGGTCAAACCCCTATAAATGGCCGGCCTTATGAAAAAGTCCTACAGCATCGGTTTGATTCCCGGCGACGGGACCGGCCCCGAAGTCACCCGCGAGGCCGTCAAGGTCCTCGGCGCCGCCGCGGCGAAGTTCGGCTTCAAGCTGGATTACACCCCCTACGATTTCGGCGGCGACCGCTACCTGAAGACCGGCGAAACGCTGCCGGATTCCGCCATCGAGGAATTCCGCAAGCACAGCGCGCTCTATCTCGGCGCCATCGGACATCCGCAGGTCAAGCCCGGCATCCTGGAATGCGGCATCCTCCTCAAGACCCGCTTCGCCCTGGACCAGTACATCAACCTGCGTCCCGTGAAGCTCTACCGCAAGGAAGACTGCCCGCTGAAGGACAAGGAACCCAAGGACGTCGATTTCGTCGTCATCCGCGAGAACACCGGCGGCATCTACACCGGCGTGGGCGGCGCGGTCCAGAAGGGCACGAACCTCGAAGTGGCCACGCAGGTCATGGTCTACAGCCGGCCCGTCGTGGACCGCTGCATGAAGTTCGCCTACGAATACGCCCGGCGGCGCAACCGCAAGAAAATGCTCACCCTCGTCCACAAGTGCAACGTCCTCACCCACTGCGGCGACCTCTGGGTCCGTTCGCACAAGGAAATGGGCGACCGCGACTTCCCGGATATCAAGCAGGACTACAACCACGTGGACGCCTGCACGATGTGGTTCGTGAAGCAGCCCGAGTGGTACGACGTCATCGTGACGGAAAACCTCTTCGGCGACATCATCACCGACCTGGCGGCCATCGTCCAGGGCGGGCTCGGCGTCGCCGCCGGCGGCAACATCAATCCCGAAGGCGTCTCGATGTTCGAGTGCATGGGCGGCAGCGCCCCCAAGTACACGGGCAAGAACGTCATCAATCCCATCGCGGCCATCGCCGCGGGCGGCATGATGCTCGACACCCTCGGCGAAACCGAGGCGGCGCAGGCCGTCGACCGGGCCGTCACGTCCGCGCTCAACGGCGGGAAGATCAAATCCCTCGCCGCCGGCCGCATGGGCCTGGGCACGTCCGAAGTCGGCGATGTGATCGCCTCCTTGGTCTAAGTGCCTTCCGCCGGTTGACAAACAGCCCTTTCCGGGTAGATTCCCCACCCCCACAGGAGAAAACCAATGAAGAAGTACAACGTGTGCATGGTCGGCATCGGCGCGGTCGGAACGGAAATCGTCCGGCTCCTGCGCAAGCGCAATTTCCCGATGGCCAAGCTGACGGCGTTCGCCACCCGCGAGCGCACCGAGATGATCGACGGCCTGCCGGTCGAGGTGAAGGTCGCCACCGGCCCCGAGTCGTTCAAGGGCTACGATTTCGCGTTCTTCGCCGGGACCGAAGGCGCCAAGGGCGCCTCGAAGACCTTGGGCTGGGGCGCGGCCGAAGTCGGCTGCTGCGTCGTCGACAACGGCGACGACTTCCGCATGGACCCGCGCGTCCCCCTGTGCATCCCGGAAATCAACGCGGAAGCCCTCAAGAAGCACCAGAACTTCATCGCGAACCCGAACTGCTCGACCGCCATCGCGCTGATGCCGCTGGCCGTCCTGCACCGCGAAGCCAAGATCAAGCGCATCGTCTGCTGCACCTACCAGGCCGTTTCCGGTTCGGGCAGCGCCGCCATCCGCGAGCTCGACCAGCAGGTCCGCGCCTGGGCCGCCGGCCAGCCCATCGTCCATGAAGTCTATCCCGCGCAGATCGCGTTCAACGTCATCGCGCAGATCGGCTCCGAGGCCAAGGACCTGCCCGGCTACACCTCCGAAGAAGCCAAGCTGCCCCGCGAGACCCGCAAGATCCTCGGCGACGACAGCATCCAGGCGGTCTCCACCTGCGTGCGCGTGCCCGTGTTCAACGGCCACAGCATGGCGCTCCACGTGGAGTTCCACAACCCGATCACCCCCGAACGCGCCCGCGAGGTCCTGTCCAAGGCCGAGAGCATCCAGGTCGTCGACGACCTGTCCAAGTCCGTCTTCCCGATGCCCATCGTGGCTTCCGAGAAGTACGACACCTTCGTCGGCCGCATCCGCAAGGACGCCACGGTCGAAAACGGCCTCTCGCTGTTCGTCTCCGGCGACAACATCTGGAAGGGCGCCGCCCAGAACGCCATCCAGATCGCCGAAAAGATGATCGAAATGGGCCTCAAGTAAGCGACGGATTTCCCCGCCTCTGCGCCCCCGGTCGGCCTTGCCGCCCGGGGGTTTTTCTTGCCCGTCGTTCGTTAATTTCACGTCAACCGGGCGTTTTCCGGTGGAAGCCGGCGGTCGGCTTCGCCATGATGCGCGCGGAGGGTTGCGGATGAGAACGATTGGCAAGGTGGCCGGCGGGTTGCTTTTGTTGGCGGGCGCGGCGCGGGGCTTCACCACGGACGACTACTACAGCGTCCAGAACGGTTACTGGGACGACGTCGCCGTCTGGACCTCGCCCGTTCCGGCCGCCTACGGCTATCCCCGCTCCGGCGACCGGGCCTACGTGCGCCATGACCTGTGGGTCACGACCGAAGTCGGCTGCGCGCACGCCGAAGTCACCGGCAGTTTGAGCATCCAACCGCCCGGTCAGGTCGATTTCGAACAAACCGCCGACTTCTCCGGCGCCCGGGTGCAGGGATCCGGTCCCTTCAAGACCTGGGGACAAACCCGGTTCACGGGTCTCGCCAGCCGCATCGACGCCCCATGGTACAACGCCGGCTCCGTCGAATTCGCCGACACCCCCTCGCTCCAGCTGGAAAACGACCTCCACAACCTGAGCGGTTCCACCGTCTCCGTGAACGCGGTCGAATTCCACTTGTTCGGCACGACGACCTACGGCCGGGTCCGCAACCAGGGCCACTTCCGCGTCCGCTCCTGGAGCACCGCCACGGTGGACCGCTTGCAGAACGAAGGAGGTTTCGTCTACGTGGGCACGGCCAGCCTGCTGCGCGTCAGGGGCCGCTATGAAACCAACCGCAACGGCACCTGGCAAATGGCCGCCGGCGCCGTCTACCAGCCGGTCTACGGCGGCACCGCCTATTGCGACGGCGTTTTCACATCGGTGGGCTCCGGCCGCTGGCTGATGCAAACCGGCGTCCTGTACTGCGGCCACTACTCCTCCACCGACACCGTGTTCGACGTCGGCGGCGGTTTCGACTGGCAGGGCGGCACCCTCGACGCCTACCAAGACTACCCCATCGTGAACCAGGGCCAAATGACCGTCGATTCCGACCTGCCGCGGTACCTCGATGGCACCCTGGTCAACCGCGGCCGCCTGCTCTTCGGCGGCACTGCGACCAGCCTCGTGATGCAGGGCACCGGCCGCATCGTGAACCGGGGCACGTGGGCGATCACCGGCACGCCGGCTTCCATTTGGCTCCCCATCGAGAATTTCGGGGATCTCGCCATCCATTCCACGACGACTCTCGTGGAAAACCTGCTCGTCAACGCCCCCGGCGCCACCGCCCGCGTGGAAAGCGCCGCGTGCGTCCTCGCCGGAACGACGGACGACGGCGCGTTCCAGAACGAAGGCGAATTCCGCATCGGCGCCTGCATGACCTGCACCGTCCGCCGCCTCGTCAATCGCGGCGGCCACGTCTATGTGGGCACCGCGGCGGTGCTGAGGGCGGAAGGCCAGAGCGCCGGCGGCCGCCCCCGGACCAATTTCAACGGCACCTACCAGTTGGAATCCGGCGCGGTTTTCCATCCCGTCGATGGCGGCACCGTCTACTACGACGGCACCTTCGTCTCCAGCGGAGCGGGCGCTTGGCAGATGGAAACCGGCACGCTGATGGCCAGCCATTATTCCACGACCACCACGGCGTTGTCGGTGGACGGCGGCGGGTTCCGCGTCCAGGGCGGCGTCTGGAACGTCCGCTCGTCCCATGCCCTCGAAAACCGCGGCCGCCTGCATTTCGCCTCCACGTCGGGCCCGGTGACGCTGCAAGGCAACTTCCGGAACGCCGGCTGGGTCACCTACGGCACCTCGAGTCCTTGCTTGTTCACCGGCCCCGGCGGCCGGATCGTCAACGCAGCCACCGGCGTCTGGAATTTCGTGGATGCCGGCGGAACCATCGAAAACCTCACCTCCGGCTTCGACAATTACGGCCAGGTGAATTTCCAAGGCACGACCGTCGCCCTCAACTCGGTCTACAACAACCTGCCGGGCGGCACCACCGCGCTCCAGCGCGGCCAGGCCAGTTTCCCGAACGGCTGCGTCGTTCAAGGCGGAACCCTGCAATTCGACGGCGGCAGCGCCGAAGGCAACGTCTATCAGGTCGGCATGGTCGCCAGCCGGCTCTGCGGCACGGGCGCCATCTCGGGCTACGTCTACCAGGACTACGGCACCGTAGCCCCCGGCCATTCCCCCGGCGCGCTGGCCATCGGCGACCGCTACGAACAGGGATCCAACGCCGTGCTCGAGATCGAACTGGGCGGCAAAACGCCCGGCACCGGCTACGACCAATTGCAGGTCGGCGGCAATGCGAGCTTGAAAGGCACC
>DAOTNL010000065.1:0-12681 GCA_035450765.1 Kiritimatiellia bacterium
ACGGCGAGCGCATGGGCCTCGAAGACCGGCTCATCCCGCTCTACGAAGGCATCGGCGCCTATCTCAAGACGAAGTGCCAAGGCATGCGCGCCGCCGTCTTCACCGGGAATATCGCCCTCGGCCGCAAGATCGGCCTGCATCCCCGCCGGCGCACGGTCCTGTGGAACGGCGACATCGAATGCCGCCTGCTCGAATTCGACCTCTACGCCGGCACCCGCGACGCCCGTCTGCTCCGCAAGCACGGCGAAGCGTCCCAAGACCCGGGTGCCGGGGCGGATGGGGGTTGATGGGCGGCGCGGGGGGATGATACAAAAAGGGGACTTGGTAGGCCCCGCAACCGGGGTGGAAGGTGCGCAACCCATGGCGATGAAATTTTCGGAAAACGCCGACCGGATGGATGTCCGGTACGTGGCCGGCTTGGCGCGGATGGCGCTGTCGGACGCGGAAGCGGCGCAGTTGCAAGGCCAACTGGACGACATCCTGGCGTTCGTCGGCGAGCTGAAGCAGCTGGACGTCTCCGGCGTGGAGGCCACGGACGTGGCGACGGAAGCCCGGAACGCCTGGCGCGAGGACGTGCCGGAGCCGGGGCTGGCGCGGGACGTCGCGCTGGCGAATGCGCCGCTGGCCCGCCACGACCAGTTCGCGGTGCCGAAGGTGATCGAATGAGCGCGCCGCTGCACGAATTGGGCTTTCTGGACGCCGCGGATGCGCTGGCGCGGAAGGCGGTTTCTTCCGAAGAATTGACGGCGGCCCTGCTGGACCGCTCCGAGCAACTGGAACCCGCGCTGAACTCGCTGACCTGGTTCGACCGGGAAGCGGCCCTGGCGCAGGCGCGCGCGGCGGACGCGGCACGCGCGGCGGGCGACGCCCGCCCGTTCCTGGGCGTACCGATCGCGATCAAGGACCTGCTGAACGTGAAGGGCCAGCCCTGCACGGCGGGCTCGAACATTTTGAAGGGCTACGTCGCGCCGTACGACGCGACGGTGATCGCGCGGCTGCGCGCGGCGGGCTGCGTGTTCGTGTCGCGCACGAACACCGACGAATTCGCGATGGGCGGCAGCACGGAAACGAGCGCCTACGGCCCGACGCGGAATCCGTGGGACGTGGCGCGGGTGCCGGGCGGTTCGAGCGGCGGTTCGGCGGCGGCGGTGGCCGCGCGCCTGGCGCCGGCGGCGTTGGCGTCGGACACCGGCGGCAGCATCCGCCAGCCGGCGGCGTTCTGCGGCGTGACGGGCTTCAAGCCGACCTACGGGCGGGTGCCGCGCTACGGCTGCACCGCGTTTGCGTCCTCCTTGGACCAGGTCGGGCCGATTTCCCGCAGCGTCGAGGACGCGGCGGCGGTCTACCAGCTCATCGCGGGGCTCGATCCGCGCGATTCGACGACCTCGCCGCGGCCGGTGGAGGACGTCTTGCCGGCCGTGCGCGCCGCGAAAGATCTGAAAGGCCTGAAGCTGGGCCTGCCGAAGGAATACTTCGTGGAAGGCCTCGATCCGGAGATCGAGCAGCTGACGCGGGCGGCGGTGGACCAGTGCCGCGCGCTGGGCGCGGAGATCGTGGACGTGGAGCTGCCGCACTCGCGGTATGGCATCGCGTGCTACTACATCTTGGCGCCGGCGGAGGCCTCGGCGAACCTGGCGCGCTACGACGGCGTGCGCTACGGGTTCCGCGCGGAGGCGGGCGACCTGCAGGAGATGTACGAGCAGACCCGCGCGCGGGGCTTCGGCGCCGAAGTGAAGCGCCGCGTGATCCTGGGCACGTACGTGCTCAGCAGCGGCTTCCACGACGCCTACTACCTGCGCGCGCAGAAGGTGCGCACGCTGATCCGCGGCGATTTCGAGCAGGCGTTCGCGAAATGCGACGCGATCCTGGGCCCGGTGACGCCCACGCCGGCGTTCCGCGTGGGCGAGAAGACGGCCGACCCGGTGCAGATGTACCTGGGCGATATTTTCACCGTCAACGTGAACCTGGCGGGCATCTGCGGCCTGAGCGTGCCCTGCGGCTTCACCGCGGCGGGCCTGCCGGCGGGCCTGCACGTCGTCGGCCCCGCGTTCCGGGAAGACCTCGCGCTGAAAATCGGCGCGGCCTACCAGCACGCGACGGAGTGGCACAAGAAGCGTCCGGCAGATCCCCAAGGAGGCCGGCCATGAGCGACTACATTCCCTCCATCGGCTTGGAAGTGCACGTGCAGCTGAAGACGCGCACGAAGATGTTCTGCGCGTGTCCGGCGCACGAGGAAGGCACGCCGAACGTCGCCGTCTGCCCGGTCTGCCTCGGGCTGCCGGGGGCGCTGCCGACGATGAACCGCGAGGCCATCCGCAAGACCGTCAAGGTGGGGCTGATGATCGGCTCGAGGATTTCGCTGCGGAGCACGTTCGACCGGAAGAACTACTTCTATCCGGACATGCCCAAGAACTTCCAGATTTCGCAGCAGGCAGCCCCGCTGTGCATCGGCGGCGCCGTGGAAATCGAGGTCGGCGGCCAGAAGAAGACCATCCGGGTGAACCACATCCACCAGGAAGAGGATGCGGCGAAGATCACGCACCTGGAGAACTCTTCGGAGATCGACTACAACCGCGCCAGCACGCCCTTGATGGAGCTGGTGACGGAGCCGGACATGTCCAGCCCGGACGAGGCGATCGCGTTTCTGACGGCGCTGAAGGAAATGCTCGTCTACGCGGGGATCAGCGATTGCAACCTCGAGCTGGGGCACGTGCGCTGCGACGTGAATTCGTCGGTGCGGCCGGCCGGCACGGACAAGCTCGGCGTGAAGTGCGAAATCAAGAACATGAACACCTTCAAGGGCATCCACCGCGCGCTGGAATACGAACTGGAGCGGCAGGTGGAAACCCTGCGCGCCGGCGGCAAGCTGGTGCAGGAAACGCGGCGCTGGGACGACGTGGCCGGCGTGACCCTGCCGATGCGCTCGAAGGAATACGCCCACGACTACCGCTATTTCCCGGAACCCGACCTGCCGCCGGTGACGCTGGACGCGGCGACGGTGGAAGCGTGGCGCGCGGAACTGCCGGAACTGCCGGCGGCGAAGCGCGCGCGGTTCGTCCGCGATTACGGCCTACCGGAATACGACGCGGGCGTGCTGACGGCGGATCCGGCCATCGCCGGCTATTTCGAGGCGGCGGCGCAGAAGTCGAAAAACTACAAGGCCGTCTCCAACTGGACGATGGGCGAACTGTTGCGCGCGCTGGGCGAGAAGGGCGAGACCATCGCCGACGCGAAGATTTCGCCCGAGGCGCTGGCGGCGCTGATCGCGCTGGTGGACGCGAAAACGATCAACATGCCGGCGGCGAAGGAAGTCTTCCAGATCCTGTTCGACCGGGGCGGGGATCCCGCCGCGATCGTGAAGGAAAAGGGCCTGGCGCAGGTCAGCGACACGGGGGCCATCGACGGCTTCGCGGAACAGGCGATCTCGGCCAACGAGAAAGTCGCGGCTGAATTCCGCGGCGGCAAGGAAGCGGCGCTGATGTTCCTGGTCGGCCAGGTGATGAAGCTCTCGCGCGGCAAGGCCAACCCGCAGCTCGCGGCGGAAGCCCTGCGGCGGAAGTTGCTGGGTTAGTCGCTGCTGAAAAAACCCGTTTTCGGTGGAGAGCTCATCAGGCGGCCAAGGGCATTGGCACAAGAACGAAACGTATGGCGTTGAACCATAGGCGCAAAAGAAGGGCGAGTCCCGTTGCCCTGCTGCGGATCCTAGGTTTTGTTTCGCGTCATCATTTTGCAAGGTTCTCCTAAGTCTTTCCTGATTTCATGCAAAATATTGCCGGCAACTATCTGCATAGTAAAATGCGCTGCATATACTTATATTAATTTTCAGCAGCGACTGATGGAATTTAATGCTCATTGTCGGAATGCTGTTGGCCGTGCGATTATCGGAAGAACGGTATTCTTTGGCCGAAGAAGCCAATGCGCCTTGAATATTTCGTAGCGTATGGGGCGGTATTCTTGGCGAAACGGTCGCAGGGTCCTTTAGTTGCTGCCCTGATGGACCACCACCTGCCCAAGTGGCGCTTCTGCATGGCCGGCCTGGATCGCCTGCTGATCCGGCACTAAAACTGACAGTATGGATGCATTTGATAGAAAATTCATATGAATAAAGAATATCTGACCCCGGTGTTGCGCGCTGCCGCCGACGGCCAACTTGAGGACTTGAAGAGTCTGATTGAGAGCGGCGAGTGCATCGATGATCCGGATGAGGAGGGGTGGACCGCGCTAATGCATGCTGCCGATACTGGCCATAAGGAGGTTGTCCAATGGTTATTGGACCACGGTGCGGACTTATCCCAGAAAAACGGCGATGGCGCGATGCCTTTGTCGAGGGCGGCCGCCGGCGGCTATGTGGATATAGCCAAGCTGCTAGTGGACCATGGCGCGGACCTGAATGCTCCGGATCGATACGGGGAAACGCCGCTGCTCCGGGCCGTCAAAGAGGGGCACCGGTCGTTTGCGGAGTGGCTGGTGGAGAGCGGGGCGGACGTGAACGTGCCCGACGAGGACGGGACATTTCCGCTGATGGTTGCGGCTCGGTCGGGCCTGCTCGATTTTGTAAAGTGGCTGGCAGCCAAGGGCGCCGACGTGAGAGCGCGGGATTTGGATGAGATGACGGCTGCGATCTATGCGAAGCAAGCGGGGCGCAAGGATATCGAGGAATTTCTCGTGAAAGCCGCGAAGGAGGCGGAAGCGGCGGAAATTGAAGCCATGGTGGGGCAACCCATAGATGAATCGACATTCGAGGATTGTTGGACTCCGCTGATGCGAGCTGCGGCACAGGGGCGACTGGATCTCGTTGAGCAGCTTGTTGAAAATGGCGCCGACGTGAATGAAAAAACCAAAGATGGCTGGACAGCGTTGCTGTGCGCCGCCGACTCCGATTCCTTGGAAATCATCGAGTTCTTGCAGCAGCACGGCGCAACGGAAGAATAGGCCAGGACTGCAAGAATAACCGTGTCCTGCCCCTTTACGCTGAGGAGCGAGGGGCTGAATCGCCGGCAATCCAACGGGGTGGCTTGGGTGGTATTTGAAGCCGGAGAACCAATATGGTTGCAGGTCCAGCCGCAATCCGGTAGTCATAATCTGAACACTGAAAGGTCAGAATATGACAAATACGCCCAGGACGCTGATCCTTACCGGTTGGGGCTGGAAAGATTACGCATTCGCCGCGGCATTGGCCTTGCGGCACTGCAAGGAGGCCGACCTTCTCGGGGTGAGCGTGCGTCGGCTTCCGGAATTCTTGGGGGAAGTCAAAGGCCACCGGGAGATCCTGATTCTCGGCGTTGGGCTGGGCGACAACCCTGGTTTGTTGGAAAAGGCACTGGCCCGGCTGGCGGCCGACAAGGTCAAGGTGACATGGATCAGTTCGTTGCCGTTGTCCAAAGCCGTCAGCGATGTCATCCGGGGGAAGCTGGATTGCCGCGTGGATGAGGATGCGGACGGCATCACGGATGCCGTTGGCCGGGCGTTTCGCATTCCCGCCGATGACTTGGCACAGCTCCTGCGAGAAAAGAAGCCGACCACCAAGGCGAAAAGCGTCCATCTTCTGCTGGACGCGGCCATGTACATGTATCGCAACTATCAGGACGAAGCCGCCTACGCCAACGCGATTCGGCATGTCGCCGCCGGCGACGACGAAAGCCAATGGACTCCTGCCGAGCAAAAGATGGTGGCGCATTACCTGCGGTTTGGCAGCCGGGAATTGGTGGGAAAGAGCGACGCCATCCAAGACTTGCTTGGACGCATCAACCGGATTGCGCCAAGGGAGCACGCCCGGGTTCTGATCCATGGCGAGACGGGGACCGGCAAGGAAACAGTTGCGCTGCTGATCCACAACAAGTCGCCGCGCAAAGACCAGCCGTTCATTGCTTTCAACTGCGCGGTCGTCACGCCGGACCTGCTGGAAAGTCGCTTTCTGGGATATGAAAAGGGGGCTTTCACGGGCGCAACTGAGCGTCGGCATGGGGTATTTGAACAGGCCCATGGTGGAACGCTGTTTTTGGATGAAATCGGCGAGCTGCCGCTGGCGGCCCAAGGTATTCTGCTGCGGGTCCTCGAAGGTGGCCGTTTTGCCCGGCTGGGCGGCAAGGAAGAGGTGGAAGTCGATGTGCGCCTGATTGTGGCTACCCATCGCGACTTGGCCGGCATGGTACGGGAGGGAAAGTTTCGGGAAGACCTGTTTCACCGCTTGAACGTGATCCAGATCCGGATCCCGCCGCTTCGGGAGCACCGGGAAGATGTCGCGCAGATCGCCAACGGATACTGGCTGAAACAGCATGGCCGGCGTCTGGAGCCGAAACAGATCGAGGCCTTGATGGCCTACGACTATCCCGGCAACGTGCGGGAGCTGTTCAACCTGCTGGAGCGCGCCAGCGTGATGGAGGAAAGGGATTTCGGCAGGCTGTTGGCCGAGCACCAGCAGATGACGGCCAGTCTGGCGCCCAGGGCCGAAGTTGAATATCCCGACAACCTGGAAGAAATGACCCGGCAGCATGTGCGACAGGTGTTCGGGAAATGCGGCAGCAATCTGACCAAGGCCGCTGAAATACTTGGCGCTTCACGAAACACGGTGCGAAAGTATTTGGGCCGAGCGGGAGAATAACGATGATGCTGAAATGTCCGTCGTGCAGTGCCGATCTAATCGATCCTGCCTATGATGCTAAGTTCAATTCCGTGTCGAGGTTGCGATGGGTCCCCTGGGTGGGGCGTAACTATTCAAGAGCAGAGCCGGGGAAGCGGATCATGATCGTCGGTGAATCTCATTATGAAAGGGCCAGGGGCAATGAATCCTTTGACGCACGGCGTGGGAAGTTGGAGAAACAAAAGGAGTACACGCGGGAGATGATTTGGGAGGGAGTATTCTCTGGGGATTTGAAGAGCCGGACTTATGATATGGTTCCAATCGTTATGGTTGGCGACGGGAATTATTGTCGCAACGAATTCTGGGGAAGCGTTGCATATTACAACCTCATTCAGCGGATGCTGAATTACGATGCCATGCCCCCGGAGCGCCCAACCAGGGACGATTTCGTTCAGGGTTGGACCGTCTTTTCTGAGGTTGCGAAGATATTGTTGCCGGATTGTTGCGTGTTTCTTGGATCAACTGCGCATCGCTATTATTGGGCTGCCATGAATAGTATTGGGGCCGACTTTATTGATGTGAAAAGAAGGGAGAAAGTCGGCAGATGCTGGGGATATCGTGCCGGTCTTGAAGTTGCCACCAGCGAAATTCCGTTGGTTTTCATTCAGCACCCGGGCAAATATTTCAGTCCGTCAGGGTGGCATCAGTACTTGATGCGAGAGCTGCCATCCGAAATATCAGATGTCCGGAATCGTTCCGTAGTCAGGTAATAAAAATTCTGCCAAGACCCATTCGCAAGTGGGGTTGTCGCAGAATTTGCCCGGAGTGGTGAAATAATGACCGGTTGATCTGGCGCGGTTCTATAGATCGGATATGAATAGGCGCGTGTTTTAGGGGGAGATTCGGCTGCCTGTGCGCAGGGAATAGATATTGGCACGGGGCATGCTGCGGGGGATGCGGATGCCATCGATAACGCCGGTTAAGGTATTGTCCGTGGCCATCCAGGCAGCCATGTTGGTTGCCGGGCGAACGGGAAGCCTCGTCTCCTGTTTGCCGCACTCTGCAACGCACAGATAAGAAAGGTTGGATCGTCATGGCATTCGTTGGGAATCTGCTTTGGTTCGTGTTTGGCGGCGGGATTGTCGCGTGGTTCTTGTGGCTCGTGGCGGCGGTGTTGTTTGCCATCACCGTGATTGGCTTGCCCTTTGCCAAAGCGGCCTATCGGATATCCGTATTTGCCGCCTTTCCTTTTGGGCGAGAGCTGATCGACGGGCAGCTTATCGGGAAAGAACGCCTCATGGGGACGGGACTCGTCAATTTCCTGTGGTGCCTGCTGGCGGGTTTCTGGCTGGCGATCTGCCATGTCTTCGCCGGGATCGCCTGTTGTCTGACAATCATCGGCATTCCGTTTGGCCTGGCCCACTTCAAGCTGGCGCAGGTGTCGTTCGCCCCGCTGGGCAAGGTGATCGTATCGACGGATATTGCCAAGGCGGCACGGACGCGATCCGCCAACGCCGAATTGGACAAATCATTGTCGGCCAAATAGAACGAACATGACGACCGCAATTCAAAGCCGCAGCATGCAGGCAAAAGCCCGTCGAACGGTTGCAACTCGGCTGCGGACAAAGACGAGATGTCCAGGTGATGCAATGAGCAGAAATCGGCAATTCAACGGAAGTGACTGGGCCGATCTGATTGACAAGAAAATGATAGAAATGGGAGCGAGGCTGTCCGACAAAAAGGCGAAAATGCGCGGCCTTGCCACTGGGTACGTTGAAATCGACCGCGAGCTGCAGGGGATTCAAAAGTCGGACTTGATCATCTTGGCGGGTCGTCCATCCACGGGCAAGACTAATCTGGCCTTGAGCATAGTGGAGAAAATCGCATTGGGGATCCCAAACCAGGCTCCGCGATCCGTGGCGCTATTCAGCCTGGAAACGAAGTCCAATTCGGTCATTTCCCGCATGCTTAGCCACCATGCGCGGGTCTCCAGGTTGAAGTTGGCGGCGGGCACGGTTGACGTTGAGGACTATGGAAAACTGCAAGCTGCGGCCGATGTCCTGCGGCGAGCGCCCATCTACGTCGAGGATGCGGCTTGCAACATCAATGAGATTTGCGATCGCGCCCTGGAACTCGACCGAGCACATGGCATCGACTTCATCGTGGTCGATTATCTACAGCTCGTGAATTGCGCCGAATTCCGCACGAGTGGCTTTCTGCATGAGATGGCGGCGATTTGCCAGGTGCTCAAGAGCATGGCCAAGAAAATGAAGATCCCCGTGCTGGTATTAAGCCAGTTGTGCCGGACATCCGGTGCCGGTAACGACGTGTCGGGGTTGATCGACCAGCTTCAATCAACTGGGCTTGTAAAGGTGGCCGACATCGTCCTGCTGCTGAGAAGTCCTTCCCGTGGCGATAAGATCAAGAAGGCTGGCGCAAACAGAACGGCCGCCCTGGATATTGTTAAGAACCGCCACGGACCGGCGGGCAAGGTGCACTCATACTTGGACCATGGCGCTCTTTAGCGGCCCGGCGGACAGGCATGCATCCGATATAATGAAACATTTCCTGGACGATGATCTGGATGAGCCGGATGGGACAAGATGGATGCGTTGGACGAAGTGATGTCCGATTAACTGAAGCCGCGAAAAGCACGGGACTTGCTGAGGCACATTTGCGGACGATTGCATGATGCGGAGTTCAAAGGATGAACTAGGCGATGAAAGCGGAACAACAGACCGAAAGCACGGCGTTTCTGACGGGGAAGGCGTTGGAGTTCTATGGATACTACATGGAGAGATTCAAAGGGGAAATTCAGGATCGAGACGTCTTTGGCATCATTGATGAAACCCTGGAATCGGAATGTGTACTAGGCGTGATTAAAAACCATCTGACGCCCGAGCAGATTCGGGCTCCATGGTCATACCGAAATGCGGAATGGGATGAAATCATCCATAAAGACGACGTCCGGGAAATACTTGAAAAATACTGGGACGAGAAGAGTACCCGGGAGACAGCCCGGCAAATAGTCACCGTCCTGGTCCAGGAGGCCCGCAAGAGCCTTGGGGAAGTTGCAAACGGCGATAATGACGTATTTGCAGGGCGTTTCCGAGAAATCGCTGTGCTGTTCAGGCTGTCCGGGACCGAACAAGACGTGCTTCTGCTGGCGCATCTTCTCAGCGAAAAAATATTGGAGCCTGGCACTCGGTCCCGCAACCAAGAAAACCAGCAGAAAATACGCAAGCTGGCGCCATGGCTCCCATGCTCGGCCGCAGAACTGCGCAACATTCTGATGCCCGACCAGAAACTGTTGCGCTATCGGGCGCTGGACGGCGATTTCGGTTTCAACGACGAGCTGTGCCGATACCTGTATGGCTGGAGCAAGGAGCCACTGGAACACAGATTTTACAGGCGCATGCAGGGCGACGTACTTCCATGGAACTATTTCGGTAGTCTAGCGGATAAGCATGGCAAGCTGCTGAAAGAGCTGATTCGTTCCCGCAATCCCCAGCGCGGTCTCCATATCTTGCTGTACGGGGCTCCGGGAAGCGGAAAGACCAGCTTTGCGCAGGCGTTGGCCAAGCAGCTGGGCTTGAATTGCTATGCGGTTGCCCAGAACGTGGAAAACGACCACACGGCTCGGACGTGCAGCACGCCTGAGTTCCGGTTCGGAGCCTTGCGGCTGGGCGATGAGCGGGTGGATCGCGAAAACAGCATCTTGGTCGTGGACGAGGCAGACGACATGTTGCGCGGGCGTGCATCTGCCAGCGGGTTGTTCGCCCTGTTTGGAGGCGGGAACCTGGCCATGGGGGATAAGGGGCTGTTGAACAGCCTGTTGGATGAGATCAAAACACCGTGCATCTGGATCAGCAACATGCCGGCCGAGGAACTGGACCCGTCGAGCCGCCGGCGGTTCGACTATTCCATCCGGTTCAAGCCTTTGACATCGGGCCAGCGGCTGGCGATCTGGCGCAACAACGTGGAGAAATTCGGACTGAAGCGGTTGTTACCGGAGAAGACGCTGGAAAAGCTGGCGGATCGGTACGATGTCAGCACGGGGGGCATTGCGCTGGTGCTTCAAAACGTCGCAGATCTGAAACCCAAGGCTCGGGAATGCGAGAAGCTGGTTGAAAAGCTGATGGAGCCCCATTGCGAACTCATGGCCGTCCAGACCAAGAGCAAACTACTGCCGGCGGCGGATTATTCGCTGGAAGGGCTGAACATCCGCGGCGACATCCCTTTGGACAGGATGATCGAGGCGGTCCGACGATTTCAGGACGAAACACAAATTGAGGCAGCGCGGGGTATTGACCGGCCGCGGATGAATCTGCTGCTCTTGGGGCCTCCTGGCACGGGCAAGACGGAGTTTGTTAAGTATCTGGGGGCCGAGCTGAAAACCAAGGTCGTCGTCCGGATGGGCAGCGACATACTCAGCATGTGGGTGGGGGGAAGCGAGCAAAACATCAGGCGGGCATTCGAGACGGCAGAGGAAGAGAAGGCCATATTATTCTTCGACGAGATCGACGGACTCTTGCAGAACCGAGGGGTGGCTCAGCATAGCTGGGAAGTGACGCAGGTAAACGAGCTGTTGCATCGGATGGAAAACTTCAACGGCGTCATGATCGGGGCGACGAATTTCATGGACACTCTGGATCCCGCCGTGGCCCGGAGATTCACGTTCAAGCTGGAATTTCGCTATTTGGACGAGGCCGGCAAGCGGCTGTTTTTCGAACGCATGTTCCGGACCAAGATGACGCCCCAGGAAGCATCTAGATTGGCCGGGATTCCTGATCTGGCCCCTGGCGATTTCCGTACGGTGAGGCAAGGGCAGTACTACCTTGGGGGTGATGTTACCAACCTGGATCGGCTGGCCGCATTGGAACAGGAAAGCCAATCCAAGGGATGCAATCGACATTCGACAAGAAAAATCGGATTCTGAAATATAAGGAGGCATTCATGGACAAGGTCTATTGCAAATATTGCGACAGAGACTATCCGGATGAGTGCGCCCTACCGGCCAATAACTGTCAGCGCCATCCGGATGGCAGGGGCAAGCGGGTGTAGGCGGTGAGGTTGGGGTTGTGCGGTCGCGACAGAAGGGGGGGCAAAGAGAGGCTCGCGGCAACATCAAGCCGAAGAGGCGGCGGGTTGGGCCAACCCGCCCTACCCGGGACGGAGTCCAGCCGCCGCGGGACGAGAGCATCCCGGCTCCAAGCAGCCAGTAGTTTCCGGCCTGTGGAGACCCCGACGACCTCGTCGGGGGATGGATTCAGAGCGTCCGGTCGAGGAGGACGAGGGCCTGGTCGATCTGGGCCGGGGAGACGACGAGGGGCGGGACAAACCGCAGGACGTGGTCGCCGGTGGCGATGCAGAGCAGGCCGTTTTCGCGCAGCTTGGCTTCGACGGGCTTGGCGGGGACGTTCAGCACGAGGCCGACCATCAGGCCGACGCCGCGCACGGACTGGATGCAGGCGTGCTTGGGCGCGAGCGCCTTTAATCCGTCCATGAACCGCGCGCCCATCCGCACGGCGTTGCCGAGCAGGTCTTCCTTCTCGATGGTTTCGAGCGTGGCGAGCGCGGCGGCGCAGGCCAGCGGCGTGCCGCCGAAGGTGCTGGCGTGGTTGCCGGGCTGGAAGACGTCGGAGAGTTCGGGCGTGACCGCGGCGGCGCCGATGGGGAAGCCGCCGCCGAGGGCCTTGGCCATGGAAAAGCCGTCGGGCCGGATGCCGTAGTTCTGGAAACCGAACCATTTGCCGGTCCGGCCGATGCCGGCCTGGACTTCGTCGAAGAACAGCAGGATTTTCTTTTCGGTGCACAGCGCGCGCAGACCCGTCATGAATTCGGGCGTGGCGGGGACGATGCCGCCTTCGCCCTGCACGGCTTCGCACAGGACGGCGACGGTGGCGGGGGTGATCGCGGCCTTGACCGATTCGAGGTTGTTGAACTCGGCGTAGGCGAAGCCGGGCATGAGGGGTTCGAAGCCCTTCTGGTACTTCGTCTGGCCGGTGGCGGTCATGGTGGCGAGCGTCCGGCCGTGGAACGAGTTCTTCATGGTGACGATCTCGTGCCGGCCGTCCATGGAGCCCCACTTGCGGGCGAGC
>DAOTNL010000066.1:0-12632 GCA_035450765.1 Kiritimatiellia bacterium
GGAACCCGACAGGTTGTAGCCCGACCACTCGTTGGTGATGGCGCCCGGCGACGTGGCCGCGTTGCTGGCCAGCAGCATCCGGGTGCTGCTGCCGCCGCTGGCGGTGAAGGTGGCGCTTTCGCTGACGTCGAGATAGTAGCCCGTGGCGCCCGGCGAGGCGAGCCACTCCGCCACGAAGTCGGTGTAGTTCGTGTCGCTGGCGTAGACCAGCGTCGGGGCCGCCGGCGCCGTCGTCGTCGCGTCGTCGCTGAGCGGCGACGACCACATGTTGCCGGCCGCCAAGTACGACCAGGCGCGGTAATACACCGTCTGGCAGGCGCTCAGGCCCGTGTGGTTGACCGGCGAACTCGTGCCGTTGTAGAGCACCGTGCCGCCCGCGAACGCGTTGCCCGCCGCCGGCGGCGCGCCCGCCGGAGCGTCGAAGCTGCCGGTCGCGTTGTACACGATCACCACGTTGTGGCTGAGCGCGTTGGGCGTGAAGGTGAGATCGATCTGCGTGGGCCCGGCCGCCGTCGCCGAAAACGCCGCCGGTGCGGCCACCGAACTGATCCCGGTCGTCACCGACCCCGTCGGCGAGTTGTCGCTCGTGCAGCTGCCCGCTTCCGTGCGCACGCGGAAGTAGTAGGTCGTGTCTTCCGTCAGGCCCGTCACCGACGTGCTCGTCCCGGCCGCCACCAGGCGGTTTTCGTAGCCGGCCACGTAGCTGCCGCCGCTGCCGCTGGTGGCGATCGTGCCTTGGAGCAGGATGTCGTTGCCCGTGCCCTCGAACCCCATCGAGCCGGTCGATTGCCCCCACCAGCCGATGACCCGGAACGTGACTGCGCCGGTGATGCTCTGCAACCCGGTCACGTAGGTCAGGTTGCTTTCAATCGTGATGGTGGCCGTGCCCGACATGCCGGTGCGCACCGCCAGATCCGCCGCATAGGAATCGATGCTGGCCCGCAGCGCCAGATTGGAAGCGCCGCTGGCGGACCGCTGGATCAGCAGGACGACGTTGGTGATGGCGATGGTGTAGCCCGCTTGCGGCTGGATGGTCCACTCGAAGTAGTCGCCGGCGGTCATGGCGGCGGAAGAGCTGGCATGGTCGCCCCACCCTTGGGCGTTGAAACGATCGGCATTGCCGACCGCCGTCAAACCGGCGCCGCGGGTGATGTAGGAAGGCGACTGCATGTTTGCCGCCGCCGTCGTGGACGTGCCTTGGACTTCGCTGCCGGCATAGCCCGCGAAATCGAAAGCAATCAGGTTCGTGCTGACGGGCGTTCCACCCGCGCCGGTGAAGTTCGAACTGGTGCTGACGTCGATCCGATAGCTCTCGGCGCCTGTCGCCGCGCTCCAGCCCGCGGTGAAATCGGTGTAATTGGTCACGCTGGCCCAGACGCCGGCCGGGGCGTCGGGCCCCTCCGTCTGCTCATCATCGTTCAGCGGCGTGGACCACCGCGGGCCCGTGGAGTCGTACGACCACGCCCGGTAGTAATAGGTCTCGCAGGCATCCAATCCGGTGTGGCTGTGGCCCGTGCCTGTTCCGTTGTAGATCAGTGTGCCGCCCGCAAAGCTGTTGCCAACGGCCGGCGGAGTCCCCGACGGCGCTTCGAACGTACCATCCAGGTCGAACACGATCACCACCGCGTCGTCGTCGCCATTCTTGGTGAACGACAGATCAATCTGCGAGGCACTGGCCGCCGTCGCCGAGAACGCCGCCGGCGGATCCAGCGCACTCGACTTTGTCGTCACCGAACCCGTCGGCGAATTGTCGCTGGCGCAGCTCCCCGCGCCTTCCGCGCGCACCCGGAAGTAGTACGTCGTGTCGGCCGTCAGGCCGGTCACCGACGCGCTCGTCGCCGCCGTCACCTGCAGGTTCGAATAGCCGGCCACGAAAGACGGGGCGCCGCCGCCGCCGGAAACCGTGCCGGTGATTTGGACGTCGTCGAGACGGAAAACGCCCGTGCCCGCCGTGGTACGCGAACTGTTGTGCCAGCCCTGGATCTTGACCTCGATGGCCCCGGTCCGGTTGACGACGTTCGTCACCGTGTGTTGAACCAACAAAATCGAGGAGTCCGGCGCATTGACCGTGTAAGTGCATGCCCCACCATCGATGTCGGAGGAAAACGCCGAGGGACCGGCCGCAGTCGCATAGGCCCTGAACGTGAACCCCGTGATGGTGATGCTGTTCCCGTCGATCGGATAGATCGTGAACGTGAAATACTTCGCCGCGGACTGGCTGGTTTGGCCCCATCCGCCCGTTTCTTCGACGTATGGCTCGTTGGGGAAGTACGTTCCCGTCGTGATATTGGTTTCGATGGCGCCGCTCGACAGGGACATGACGGACGACGTGACGACGCTTCCCACGAAAGTCGGCGCCAACGACAGGGCGGCCGGGAAATCGAACTGGGCGAAATTGGTCGAGATCGTGGCTCCGGCGATAGCGAACCCCGCATTGGTGCTGACGTCCAGGCGGTAGCTGGCGGCTCCGGCGGAGGCGGCCCAAGCCGCCGTGAACGAGGTGACGTTGGTCGTGCCGGCCCATACGCTCGCCGGCGCGGCGGGCGCGGAGGTCGTTTTGTTGTCCGTCAGGCCGGTCGCCGAGAAGTTGGTGCCGTTGTAGCTCCACGCCTTGTAGTAATAGGTCTGGCAAGCCGTCAGCCCCGTGTGGTTCTGCGGCGAGGTGCCGCCCGCGTAGACCACCGTGCCGCCCGCGAACGCCTGGCCCACCGCCGGAACCGTGCCCGTCGGCGTCCCGAAGGTCCCGTCCAGATCGTACACGATCACCACCGGATCGTTGCTGCTGTTCCGCGTGAAAGCCAGCTGGATGCTGTCCGGGCCCGTCGCCGTGGCCGTGAGCGCCGCCGGCGCGTCCGGCGTGCGCGGCGTGAAGACCAGCTTCAGGCTGCCTTCGGCGATGCTGAACGAGCCGCCGCCCAGGTCGTGGGCGAAGTTGCTGGCGTCCACCGCAAAACTTCCCGCGTCAAACCCGCTGACCGTGCCGTCCACGATCGTCCATTCATAGGACTGGGTCGAATCGAAGCCGGTGCTGGAGCCGTAGAGATAAATCGTAAAGGTGCCCGTGCCGTTGACGGTGATGGTGCCGGAGGCGTCGATCAGGTCCCAGTCGGTCCCCGCCACGCCGTCCACGTCATCCATGTCCACGCGCATCGCGCCGCCGTCCACCAGCGTCACCGCGCCGGCGGAGAGCGTCGCGCTGGCCGCCGCGCTGTCGCCCGGATCCACCGTGCCGCCGATCACCAGGTCGCCGACCGTCCCGGCGCCCATCAACGTGGCGCCGGAGGAAACGGTGACTTCCGAGTTGGCCAGCGATCCGCTCACCAGCAGCGTGCCCGCGCTCACCGTCGTGTCGCCGCTCATGCTGCTCGTCCCCGACAGCGTCAGCGTGCCCGCCCCGTTCTTCGTCAGCGTGCCCGTGCCGGAAATCTGGCCGGCGTAGGTCGCATTGTCCGACCGGTGCCAGACCAAGGCCGCGTCGTTCACGATGTTGGCGGAAACGGAGCCCGACGTGCCGTTGTTGCCGATCTGGATCGTGCCGGCGGAGTTCGTCAACGCGCCCGCGAAGGTGTTGGCGCCCGTCAGCAGCAAGGTGCCCGTGCCGGTCTTGCCCATCCCGCCGGTGCCCGTGATCGCGCCGCCGTAGGTCAAGGTATAGCCGTCGGTCACCTCGATGAAGCCGTTGCCCGGGTGCAGCGCGATGCCGTTGTTGGAATTGAGGGTGAAGGTCGCGTCCGCGGACAGCGTGCCGCCGTTGAGCAGGATCTTGTTGGTATAGGCGCCGCCCGGATCCGCGCCGAGGTTGCGGGAGGCCGTGATCGACACCTTGCCGGCGTTGATCTGCACCTTCTTGTCGTGGGTGTTCACGCCGGAGAATACCGCCGTGCCCGCGCCCGTCTTCGTGATCTTGCCGCCGCCCGATTCGCCGCTGACCGTGCCGCCGACCGTCAGCGTCTTGCCGCTGGCCACGTCGATGCTGAACCGGTCGTCGTCGGTCTCGGCGATCGCCAGGTTGCCGCCCAGGGTCGCGGTTTCGGTCGCCTTCAGGGTCTTGACGCCGCTGCTTTCCGTGCGGATCGTCACGTTGTTGGCCAGCGTGAGCGCGGCGCCGAGGTTCAGGGTCGCCGCGAAGGAACCGGAATCCTGGCCGACGTAGATGCCGCCGGTGCCCGCCGCGTTCGCGTGGTTCAGCGTCAGCGTGCCGTTGTCGATGTACGTGCCGTTGTCGTAGGCGTTGTTTCCGCCCAGGACCAGCTCGCCGCCCTGGTTCTTCACGATCTGGTAGCTGCCCGCGCCGTCGCTGATCGCGCCGTTGTAGGTCATGACCTTCGTGTCCGCCACCCCCCAGTACATCCAGTTCGACAGGATGAGGCCGCGGTTGGCGTTCAGCGTGAAGGTGTCCGAACCCACCAGGGCTGCCCCGGCCCCGGAAATGCGCAGGTGAAGCGGCGATTCCGCCGCCGGCGGCGTGCCCAGCGCGCCGTCGGACGCGATGCTCAGCGTGCCGCCCGCGATATCCGTATATAAGGTATAGGTGCTGTCGTTGTTGGCCAGGGTGATCGTCCCCGCTCCCGACTTCTTCAGGTAGTTGGGACTCGCGAAATCCGGGCAGTGCGGATTCGTGCCGTCGGTGATCTTGCCGTAGATCGTCCGCGTGCCGCCGTCCGCGCCGAATTCCACGTAGCCCAGGTTCGTGACCGTCGTTTCCTGCTTCCAGTAGGCATCGACGTTGGCGGAGCCGTTCCAGTCGTTTTCATAATAAATGGAATAGCCGTCGATGCGGTCGTTGTCGCCGGGGCTGTTCATCATGGACAGATCGTATTTGGGCGTCTGGCCGACGATGTTCGCCGTGAATTCCCTGGAGGAGAGGACGTGGAACTCCATCGTGATCGTCGTGTTCCACGGCCGGATGCCCGACCAGCTGGCGGTGCTGCCGCTGCCGTAGGTCACGTACAGGTCGCCGTAAGAGTTGCCGCACTGGATATAACCGCGGGTGTTGCTGTGCCGGTTGGCCCACGACCCCGTGGCCGCCCCGTCGTTCAGCGAAGCGCCCAGGATGCCGTAGGGCGAATACCCATGGACGCTGATGCGGAACCGGTCGCCGGGCTGCAGCTCGCGGTTGTCCCCGCCGCCGTTGCCGGACGTCTTGAAGGTCCGCCACGCCGCGACCTGGGGCGTGCCGCCATGCGCCCACATGCCCAGTTCCGTGCCGCCGTTGTTGAAGACGCCGCCATCGGCATTCCAAGACGTGTAGTAGCCCGCCTGCTGGATCAGCGCCACCTGGTCCGGCACGCAAGCGGCCGCTGTCGTCGCCTGGTTGCCGGCAAGCAGCGTCCCGCCCAAATAGTAGTTCACTTCGGTGCCGGAACCGTTGTATTCGATGACCGTGACGTAATAGGTGGTCTCCGGATCCAACCCGCTCAGGGTGAAGCTGTTGCCGCTGCCGTTGTAGCAGATCTTGTTGCCGCTGCCCTGGTCCGTCGCGCTCGCGAAATTCGCGTTCACGCCGGAAGGCGCGGTGCCGTCCGTCGGCGTCCAGCTCGTCGCCGAACCTTGCCGCACCACGACGATGCGGCTGGCGCCGTTGCCGCTCGTCCAGCTCAGGTCCATCGCGTAGGCTCCGACGTTGCTGAACGACAGGCTGGTCGAATTCGAAGTCGGTTCGGCCGCCAACGTCGGCTTGTTGCCGGTGGCCGGACTGGTCTGGCGGTAGTTGATACCCAGATCGTTGCCGCTGTCCGCGACGGTGCCCTTGAAGGCATAGACCGCCACGTGGTAGGTCGTGCCGGCCGTCAGGCCCGTCACGTCCACCTGCGTGCCGGCGCCGCGATGCACCACGTAGCTGCTGTTGCCCAGGTTCGCGCCGCTGCCGAAGGCCGCGTTGGCGTTGTGCGCGACGCCGTCGGTCGGATCGTCCACCACCGCGCTCGACGCACGCACCACCACGATCGCGCCGTCGCTGTCCGCGCCCGCGCTCCAGGTGATCCGCATGCCCGTCGCCGTCACGTTGGCAAACTGCACGTTGCTGGCCTGGCCCGGCTCCGTGTGGAAGCTGCCCTGCGCCGAATAGGCGGTGCCGACCGAGTTGATCGCATAGCCGCGGTAGTAGACCTTCGTGCCTTGGCCCAAGCCCGTGGCGCTCACGTCGTAGACGTCCGGCATGGACGGCTCGGTCGTGCTCTCCTGCACCTTGTTGTCGGCCGTCGTCGGCGAACCCGCGGTGTTCCACACCACGCCGTAGTCGCTGACCGTCGCGCCGCCGTTCGCCGAGAGCGTTGCCCCCAGCGTCGCCGCCGTCTGGCCGATGGCCGTCGCCGTCGGCGAGGTCAGGATCGGCGCTGTCCGGATCGTCTGCTGCGCGCCGTCCGCGTCGCCGCTCTCCGTGCCCGTCGTCGTCACGCCCGCCGTGTCGAGACTGGCCGTGATCGTCCGGCCTGCCGTCGGCGCGGCCGCCACGTCGGCGATCAACAAATAATTCCGCACGGCCGAAATGCCCGTCTGGCCGCTCATCACGAACGTGATCGTCGCGCCGATGGCCTTCGTATCCGACACCACGCTTTCGCCGCCGTCCACTTCGCCGTCGCCGTCCGCGTCGTACACGATCTCGAAGTTGCTGAGATCGGAGCTGGTGGCCGTCCCGGCGATATCCACCACCAGGCCCGTGAAGTCGAAGCTGCCGCTGGCCGGCGTCAGCGTGAAACCGAACAGCACCGCGTTGTTCGCGCCGGCGTTGATGTAGCCCGCCGCGGGCGAGTTGGCATGCAGGCTGATCGTCACCGCCGAGGTGATCGTCTGCGCGCCGCCCGCCGTCGTCGAACCGCTCTTGTTCGCCGACGTGAACGTCAGGTCGCCGGTCGCGACCGCGTCGAGACTGATCGTCTTGCCTGCCGCCGCGGTGGATTTCACGTTGGCCGTGATGAACACGTAGCCCGTCGCGCCGTTGGTGAAGACCTGGCTGATCGAGGACAGCGAATGCGCGCCCGCGCCCAAACCAGTCGTAATCGTGCCCAACAGCACGTCGGCGCCGGTATCCAGCGTATTGTTGGCCGAGAACCAGATCTTGAAGTTGTCCAGGTCGCTCGCCGCGTAAGTTCCCGCCGAGGTGAAGCCCACCGCCGTCAGCGTCGCGTCCGCCGAGCTGACCGCCAAACTGAACTTGTGCAGCACGTGGTTGGCCGTGCCGGCCGCCACGTTGCCCGCGGCCACCTGCGTGCCGTTGTCCGCCAACGTCACGCTCGGCGTCCCCGCGATCGTCGTCACGTTCGTCACCTTCGAGTCGGCGCTCGTGCAGAAGGCGTTCGTCGCCCGCACGCGGTAGAAGTACTCCGTGCTCGGATCGAGGTCTTCCACCAGCCAGCTCGTCACGTTCCCCACCGACAGGTCCTGGTAGCCCGACACGTAGGTCGGCGGACTGCTGTTGGCCGACACGATGATGTCGTGCACGTAGATGGCGGCGGAAGGCGAAGCCAAACGCAAAATGATACCGCTGTCGGAACTGTTCAGCTGATAGCTGAAAGTGGCCCCGGTCGTGCCGATGCCCGACCAGGTCGTCAGCGTATCCCAGGTAGAACCGTTGTAACGCTGCAAGACGGCACTGCGACCCGCGCCGCCGGCAGCAATCGTCATCGTGACCGTCCCGACGGTGTTCAGGCTCGGCAATTCAATGATGCCGGTCGTCGCCTGCATCTGGACCCGGCCGATCGATCCATCGCCGCTGGCCGAAGCCGAAGGCTGGACCAGGCAGGCCGTCATCGTCACCGTGCCCGTAGGAATGCTCTGGGTATAGTTGCCATAGCTGCCTCGAGCCGTCCAATTCTGGATGTTTTCTTCGATGCTGTTGCCGCCGCTTCCCCCGCCCACGCTGGTCATCACGTCGATTTCGTAGCCGGAAGCGCCGGCGACGGCTTCCCAGTTGGCGGTGAAGCTGTCGGAGCCGACGTTCGAGCCGTCGAGAACGCCGGGACCGTTGGTGAAACAGTCGGCCGCGAAGTTGAGCGTCGTGCCGTAGGAAACGCCCACGCTGTTGCTGGCGTAGGCCCGGTAATAGACCGTCTGGCCGGGCGTCAAACCGGTCAGGGTGACGGTGAACGAGCCCGTGCCGCCGCTAGCGTGCGGCACCTTGTTGTCGCTCGTGTCCGGATCGCCGGAATTGCTCTGCCAGACGATGCCGCGTTCCGTCACCGTGGCGCCGCCGTCGGCCGTCACGTTGCCGGTGGCGTTGGCCTGCGTGGGATCCGCCGGCGTGCCCGGCGTCGCCGAGGTCGTGCTGACCGTCGGCAGCGTCCACGTCGTCGCGTTGGCCGTCACGCCCGCCGAGTAGTAGTCGTTGTTGACGCTGTAGAACTTGTAGTAATAAATCGTGCCCTGCGTCCGCCCCGTGTCGTTGTAGCTCGTGCCGTTGCCATTATAGATGACCAGATCGCCACCGATGGTGCTGCTGCCCGCCGTGTAGGCCGTGCCCTGCGTCGGCGCGGTGAACGAACTGTCCGTGCTGCGCACGATCATCACGTCGTGGCTCTGCGCGTCCTTCGCCCAGCTCAGGCTGATATTCGTCGCGCCCGCCGCCGTCGCCGTCTGGCTGCCCGGATTGTTCAGCGCGTTGACCGTGAAATAGTTCGTGGCATCGAGCGCCTTGGCCGTGGTGGATTGCCAGGTCTTGTCGGCGTAGTAGGTGCACCCGCCGTTCACAAACCTCCCCGCATAGTACCAATCCCCGGCAGAGGTGAACTGATGCTCGCTGGCCTTGGATTTCCATTTCCAATCGGTTCCGTTGTTGGAGTCGTACGTCGCCGAGCGCCACGTCCAGCCCGAACCGTCCGACGTGGTGCCCAGACCGTAATCAGTGGTCCAGCCCCATGTGTCGACGTTGATCTGGAAGTAATAGATGTACGCAAGATAATCCCCGAGATAGTAATCTGAATAAACCGGTTGGCCCCGATTATCCAGCACCGTCCATTGCGTGGCACATCCCGAGGCCGACGTCGTCCCGTTGCCCGTCGAACTAAACGTCGTTTCCGCGTTCGCCCCGTTGCGCGCCTTGACCTGGAAATAGTACGTGGTCGAGGGAGAAAGCCCCGTCGCCGTCTTGGTCCCCCATGTCGCCGCCGTCGCCCATGCCGCCGAGGCACCCCACGTCCCATCCGTCTGCAGGTATTGGTTATCGCTCGTCCGCTGGATCGCGAATTCCGTGGACGATGGATTGCCGTTGACGTTCACCGTGATGTCCAGCGATGACGAAGTGGGATTGTTCACCGTCGGCGCCGAGGGCACCGCCGCCAGCGTGTACTTGCTGGCCGTGCCGCTGAAATCGGTCTCCACCGGCGTGCCCGCCCCGTTGCGCGCCTTCACCTTGAACGTGTACTGCTGGTTCACGCCCAGCCCTGTTACGCTCTTCGTACCCCACGTGGCGTCGGTCGCCCAGTACGCCGAGGCCCCCAGCGTGCCGTCAGACTGCACGTATTTGCTCTGCGTGGTTTCATAAATGGCAAACGTCGTGGTGGACGGATTACCGTTCACGTTCACGTCCACCGAAACCGAACTCGACGACACCGCCGCCACCGTCGGCGCGCTCGGCACATTCGCCAGCGTCCAGAAGTTGCTCTCGGAACCCAGCGACGTTCCCGCGCTGTTCTGCGCGTAGGCCCGGAAGTAGTAGCGGGTGTTGACCGAAAGGCTGCTGACCGTGTTGCTGAACGCCCCCGTGCCCGTGCCGATCTGCGTCTTGTTGTCGCCGATCGTCACCCCGCTCGACGTCTTGTACACCACGCCCCGGTTCGTCACCGTGGCCCCGCCGGCCGCCGTCACGTTGCCGCCCAGCACCGCCGACGTCGCCGCCACCGAACTCTCCGGCAGCGTCGTCACCGTCGGCACCACTGGCGCATCCGACACTTCGACCAGATCCACGAGCCAGCGCTTGCCCGATTTTATTCCGATCTTCACGTATTTGGCCGCCGCGTTGTTCACGGCTACACTGTACTGGGAGTAGGTGTCCGAGGTGCTGCTGCCGCTCCCGACCGCCGAGCTCCACGCCGTGCCGTTGGTGGAAATGTAGACCTCGAAGTCCACTTTGCCGTCGGAAGCAGACCACTCCCGGTGCCAGAAACTCACCGTACCGATGCCGCCCGAGTTCTGCGGACTGACGATGTTGCGGGTGCCGGTGCTGGAAAACCGGACGGCCGCCGCGCCTTCATACTTGGAGGTGGTTTCACGGTAAACGCTCGTCAGCGTCCAACCGTTGACGGTGTAAGTCCCATAGCTGCCACCCCAGCCCGTGGCATTGAATCCCTCGGACAAGGCCGCCTGGGCCACGCCGGAGCCGATGCAGAAAACCGCCGCAAGCCAGACTAGCGCCACCCTCCAAGAAGGGGTCAGTCCTATGATTTGATGTTTTAGCCCACCGCGTGGTCTGGCAAAAACGGTGCAGGATGGGGGGAGGATTCTGTTCATGATTCACCTCTGGGCGGTTGGAGCACGAGCGCGGAAGAGGGCTGTCCTTCGTCCGCGTGGAGATCGTCGTTGGGATTAGTCAATGGATTTTGCTGGCGAATTCGGTCGTGGAGCGAAGCCAAGTCGCGGTCATTCATGGCGTCGCCCATGAGCGAGGCATCCCATTGCAGGGCGAGCTGCAATTCCGCCATGGCTTCTTCCGGCTGGCCTTTCTGATTCAGCAGGCAAGCGTAGTTGTAGTAGGTCACAGCCAATTTGCGATTCAAGGCGGCCGCAACGGCGGGGATCTCCCGGCCTCCGGGATGGCGGGCGCTGGCGGCTTGCCAAACGCGTATGCAGGCCGGCAGATAGGCCAGAAAGCGCGCGTACTCATCCATGGCCACGTCCTCGCGCTTCACTTCCAGATGAGCCATGCGGATGTGTTCATAGTGCTCGCCGATCGTCTGGACGCTGGCGGCCATCTTCTTCTGCCATGACGGCAAATCCCGCAAATCGGCGGGCAGGGATTCAGGCGCTTCCCACAGCATGCGATAGCGCTGCGCCGCCACCGGCTCCTTGGCGATCACCTGGTCAAGGGCGGCTTCCATCGCCACCAGATCCCCTCGCCACAAGTGAACGAGTGCCAACCGGGAATAGACCGGCGCCGCCATGGGGCGGACTTTCACGATCGATTCCAGCAGCGGCAAGGCCTCGTCATGCCTCCCCAACATGGACAGCGCCACCGACCAGCGCGGGCGGATGCGAAAAACGTCCTTGCCTGCGAGACGATCCACCTGTTCCGCCAGACGAATGCACTTTTCCATGTCCCCCTGCCGAAACGCCACTTCGCTCAGGATGCCTGCGGCGGCGGCGTCGTTGGGATTTTTCTCCAGCGCGGCAAAGGCGTTCTTCACCGCGTTGGAATAGGAAGCCTCCGAAACGTCACGGGCCGCGAGCCCGGCCATGACAATGGCGGAATCCCTCGCCTTGGGCGCCGTGTCTTCCCAGAGCGTGGTATTGGACGCCCATACCTGGGTCCGGTTCCAAGTCAGCACGCTCCAACCACCAACCAGAGCCACCACGCCCAACGCCAATAGCGGACGCCATGACGGTCGCCCGGCCCATGCCTTCAACACCAGCCAGGCGGTCACGACCAGAAAACCGATGCCCGGAATATAAAAGAACCGGTCAGCCGCCAGAAAGCGGATGCCCACCGGTACGAGGCGCGAACTGGGCAGCAGCGCGGCCAGGAAAAACATCCAGCCGAAAAACACGGCTGGCCAGCGGCGGCGATAGACCAGCGACAGGACGATCAACAGGATCACCGCCAGAACCGAAAGGATGAATTCCGCAGTCAGGATCTCGGGCCATGGTGCCAAGGTGTAAAGCGCGCTGAGCGATACCGGCCAGAGGTAGGTCTGCAGATAGTGGATCACGCCGCGCGAGGCAACCAGCACGTTCTCCGCCCAATTCATGCCTTGGCCACCCCCCAAAGAATCCGCCATCCAGTGCGTGTAGAGAGCGATGCCGCCGCCGGCGGCCGCCAAGGCAAAGAAAGGGAGCTTGTCCAGAAAAGAGCGTCTGGCCAAGCGGCCCTCGCGGAACCAGTCGCAGGCCACCAGCGCCAGCGGCAGCCCCACGACCATCTGCTTGGAAAGTAGCCCCAGCGCCATTGCGGCGAGGCTTCCGCCATAGGCCCAGCCCGACCGCTTTTCCGCGAAGCGCAGATAGAGCCCCGTCGAAAGCAGGAAGAAGAACCCGCTGAGCATGTCCTTGCGCTCGGTGATCCACGCCACCGATTCGACATGCAGCGGGTGCACCGCGAAGAACGCGCCCGCCAGGAACGCCAGCGGCAACGCCGGCACGTCCACCCCCCGGCGGCTTTGCCACAGCCGCAGGACAAACCAGAAAACCAACAGCGTGTTGAGAACGTGAAAGGCCAGATTTGTCGCATGGAAAACCAGCGAATCAAGTCCGAAAAAATGGTGCTCGACAGCAAAGCTCAGTTCCACCAGCGGTGTGTATTGCGCATTCGGCATCGGACCGAGTTGGGGTACCAGTCGGAACATGTCGCGCACCGTGGCCACGTTCAACTGCTGCACCCGGTAGTTTTCGGTCAGGTAGTAAGGATCGTCCCATCCAAGGATTCCGTTGAACAGCGTCGGCCAATACGGCACGAATGCCAGCAGCGCCAGCGCCACCAGCAGCAG
>DAOTNL010000067.1:0-12612 GCA_035450765.1 Kiritimatiellia bacterium
GGCCTGCCGCTGTCCTTCTGCCAGCACCGCGTGCCCAAGCTGGACGTCGCCACCCGCGCGCCCGTGGACTGGCCCGAGAATCCCGCCCTCGAGTGGTGCCCGCCGGGCCACGCCGACATCTACCACGCCCTCCAGACCACGGGCCTGCTCGACCGCCTGCTGGAACTGGGCTTCCGCTACGCCTTCGTCTCCAATTCCGACAATCTCGGCGCGCTGCTGCACATGGGCATCCTCGCCCACGTCGCCTCCCGGCGCCTGCCGTTCCTGATGGAAGTCACCGCGCGCACCGAGTGCGACCGCAAGGGCGGGCACCTCGCGCGCGACCGCGCCACCGGGCGCCTGCTCCTGCGCGAATCCGCCCAGTGCCCGCCCGACGAAGCCGCCGATTTCCAGGACGTCCGGAAATATTCGGTGTTCAACACCAACAACCTGTGGCTCGATCTCGAAGCCTTGCGCGACATGCTGGCCGGCTGCGGCGGCCTGCCGGCGCTGCCCTTGATCGTCAACCGCAAGACCGTCGATCCCGTCCGCGCCGATTCCCCCGCCGTCGTCCAGCTCGAAGCCGCCATGGGATCGGCCATCTCCTGCTTCGCAAACTCCGCCGCCCTCGTCGTGCCCCGCTCGCGCTTCGCCCCCGTCAAGACCACCAACGACCTGCTGGCCGTCCGCTCCGACCTCTATACCCTCGGCCCCGAGCACCAGGTCGCGCTCCATCCGCAGCGCTTCGGCCCGCCGCCGGAGATCGTCCTCGACCCGCGTTTCTACAAGAACATCGCCGACTTCGAAGAGCGCTTCGCCCACGGCGCGCCGTCGCTGCTCCAGTGCGAATCGCTGCGGATCGACGGCGACATCCGGTTCGGCGCGGACGTGCGGATCGAGGGCGCCGTCCATCTGCGCAACCCCACCGCCACCCCGGCGCGCATCGCCGCCGGCACGCGCCTGCACACCCCCGCCACGGCCTGAATCCGCCTCAGAGCAGGTCTTCGAAGACGACGTATTCCTTTTCGACCATGCCGAGGCTGCGGCACACGTCCAGCGCCGGCTTGAAGTCCTTGCGGACGTAGGTGCGGAATCCGCACACGTTGCCTTCGCGCGCGGCCAGTTCCTGCAGGGCCTGGTCCAGCGCCGCGTAGACGCCCCGGCCCCGCATCTCCGGCTTCACGTAGTAGCTGGAAATCCACCAGAACATCTTGTTGCGCCAGTCGCTCCACTCGTAGTTCACCAGCAGGCAGCCCGCCGGCACGCCGTCCGCTTCCGCGATCAGGTAGAAGCCGCGTTCGGGATGCCCCATCACCGCGACCACCCCCGCCCGCACCGTCGGTTCGTGCAATTCCAGCCCTTCGGTTTCCAGCGCCAGCGCGCGGTTGAAATCCGCGATCCGCCCCGCTTCCGCCGCCGTCGCCGGCCTCACCTTGATCCCGCTCATGACGTACCTCCCGGTTACGGCGGAGATCATAGCGCCGGCCGGGACGGTTGCCTAGCCCCAAAACGGATGTTTCGCCGCGCGCGGATTCAGGCGCGGGCGGACCGGCGCGGCCCCCATTTGGCCCAGGCCACGACCGCCAGGAGCGCGGCGGCCTGCGCGTGCACGTTCCAGGGCAGGCCGGTTTCGCAATGCGCGTGCGCAACCGCCAGCCGGGCCCCCGGCGGCGCCCAGCCGGGCGGCACCAGCTCCTGCACCAGCAGGCCGAAGCCGATCGCGCAGGTCGCCAGCACCGCCACGTAGACCGCCGTCGCGCGCGTTCCCAGCAGCTTCCGCACGGCCAGCACCGTCGCGGCGCTCACCCCGGGGCCGGCGACCAGGAACGTCATCGCCGCTCCCGGCGAAAGCCCCGCCGCCAGCAGCCCCAGCGCGAAGGGCACCGCCGCCGTCGAACACACGTACATCGGCACGCCGATCGCCAGCGTCAGCACCATCTGCAGCGGCGGACTCGCGATCTTTTCCGCGACGTAGTTCGGCGGCACCAGCGCCATCACCGCCGCCGACACCAGCGCGCCCAGCAGCAGCGCGCCGCCCACCGACCGCGGCAGCACGATGAACCCGTTGCGGAACACGCGCACCCACCACGGCCGCGTCTCGGCTTCGATCTCGGGCTCGCTCAGCGCGGCCGTCGACGGATCGTCGCCGTCGAGCGCTTCCACCGCGAAGCCGCAGGCCGCGCCCGAGACCAGCGCCGCCAGCGGCCGGAACACCGCGAACAGACCGCCCATCATCCCGAAAGTCACCGCGATGCTGTCCACGCCCGTTTGCGGCGTGCTCATGACGAACGCGGCCGTCGGCCCCTTCCCCGCCCCGTGCTTGCGCAGCGACGCCCCCAGCGGAATCACGCCGCACGAACACACCGGCAGCGGAATGCCCAGCGCCACCGCCTTCAAAATCGCCCCGAACCGGCCCCCGCCGAAATGCTCCCGGACCACCCGCGCGTTCAGCCACAGCGACAGCACGCCCGCCACCGCGAAACCGCCGAGCACCCACGGCGCCATTTCGCCCAGCACCGCCCACGCATGCCGCAGCACGTCTCCCAACATGGCCAAGCCTTTTTCCATGACTTGAAACTCTAGCACGTTCGTCGAGTATTCTCCAGTTCCGCGCTGGATTTGCGTGCGCGCGCCTGCTACGCTTCTTCCCGATGCATCCCATCCTGTTCAGCGTGTTCGGCAAGGAAATCTACAGCTACGGCGTCATGGCCGCGCTGGGGTTCCTGGCCGGCATCCTGACGTGGCTGTGGATGGCGCGGCGCGAAACGCGGCCGCCGGGCTTCGCGGCCGATCTGGGCTTCTGGCTGATGGCCGGCGGCATCGCCGGCTCCCGCCTCGCCTACGTCGTCGCCAACTGGTCCTACTACCGCGCCGCGCCTCTCGAGATCGTGCGCATCGACCAGGGCGGACTCATCTTCTACGGCGGCTTCCTCCTCGCCTGCGCGGCGCTGGTGTTCTTCGCCCGCCACCACCGCGTGCCCGTCTGGCACCTGGCCGACTTCGCCATTCCCGCGCTGGCCGTCGGCCACGCCCTTGGCCGCATCGGCTGCTTCCTCAACGGCTGCTGCTACGGCCGGCCCGCCGGCGACCACGCCTGCGGCATCGCCTATCCCCCCGTCTGCGAGCCCGGCAAGCTCTTCCCCGGCATTCCCCTGTTCCCCGTCCAGCTCATCGAATCCGCCGCCTTGCTCGCCATCTGGGCTACGCTGCTGTTCGCCTACCCGCGCCGCAAGAAGGACGGCGCCGTCTTCGCGCTCTACCTCCTGCTCTATCCCCCGGTGCGCTTCGCCCTCGAATACCTGCGCGGCGACGAACGGCAGTCCTGGCTCGCGCTCGACGTCGCCCAGGTCACGTCCATCGCGCTGTTCCTGGTCGGCCTCGCGCTCTTCGCCTTCCTGCCCAAGCGCAAGTTCTCGCCTGCGCCCAAGGCCTAGACCGCCGCCCCGCCCGCCAGCATGCCGCAGGCCGCGTGGACGTCCTGCCCGCCGCTGTAGCGCCGCGCCACGGGCATCTGCAGATGTTTGCGCAGCGCGTCGCGGAACGCCGCCAGCTCCTCCGGCCCCGGCGGCCGGAACCGCCCCGTCGCGTCGTTCACGTCGATCAAGTCCAAGGTGATGGGCAATCCGCGCGCCAGCTCCGCCAATTGGATCGCATCTTCTTCGCGCGCATTGACGCCCGCGATCATCGTCCAGGCCAGCGTCACGCGCCGCCCCGTGGCCGCGTGGTACTCGCGCAGCGCGGCCACCAGCTCCGGCAGCGCCGCCGCCGCCGGCATCAGTTCGCGCCGCCGCGCCGGATCGGCGCTCGTCAGCGAGACGATCAGGCGGTACGGCAAGCGCTCCGCCGCGAACCGCCGGATGCCCGGCACCACGCCCGCGGTGGAAAAACTGATCGCCTTGGCGGCGATCGCCGGCCCGCACGGTTCGCTCAGGATCCGCGCCGCGCGCAGCGCCGCGTCGAGGTTCAGCAGCGGCTCGCCCATCCCCATGAACACGACGCCGCGCACCGGATGCCGCGCCCGCGCCGCCACCTGCATCACCTGATCCACCATTTCCCAGGTTTCCAGATTGCGGACGAAACCCATCCGCCCCGTCGCGCAGAACGCGCAGCCCATCGCGCACCCCACCTGCGAACTGACGCAGACGATCGTTTTCTCCTGCCCCGGCCGGTGCGCCAGCGGGATTTCCACCGCCTCGAACGGCTCGGGCCCGGCGCCCCGGAACAGGAGTTTGGCGAACCCGTCCCGCGGCGAAACCCGCCGTTCCAGGCACTCCAGCCGCGGCAATCGCACCGCCGCGCGGACACGCTCCAGCAGCGCGCCGGACACCTCCGGTAGATCGGCGGGAATTTCGTCGCGCCGCAGAACCGCCGCCTGCAGCCGCCGCGCCAGCCGCGGCGAAACGCCCAGCGGCGCCAGCGCGGCGTGCAACTCGGTCGCGGTCAGGTTTTTCAGCAGGATCGGCATGTCGACGGATCATCCTACGCGGCGTTCCATGCCGACGGAAGCGCGGACTTGTCCGGTTTTCGGCGAAGCTTGACTCTCCCCGCCCCCTTCCGCACAATGCGCCCCGATTCTTCCCTCCGCGGGCGTAGCTCAATGGTAGAGCTCCAGCCTTCCAAGCTGGCTACGTGGGTTCGATTCCCATCGCCCGCTCCACTCTCCAGACGGCGCATAACCGTCCTGGGTTTTCATGAATTTTTAACCTCGTCCGGCTTGCGCCCGTTCCCCTCGCGGGAACAGGATTTCGGTGGACGGAAGGACGTCCCGAACGGCGGACGCCCGGCCGGCCGAACACAAGGAGACGATCCATGAAACCTCAGATGACCAAGCGTTCCGTTCGGATCTTCCTCGCGGTCTTGCTGGGGCTGGTGCTGGCCGGCTTCGCGCTGACGGCCTGCACCGGCACCGAAGGCAGCTGCACGCGGGCGTGCCCGCAATGCGAATACAGTTGCGGAAAGGCCAGCGGACATTCCGGCCAGCACGAGTGCGGATTCTGCGGCTGGCACTGGTACTAAAGAGCATCCGGTTGGGCGGCAAAACGAGGGCGACGCGATCGCGTTCAGCCCCCGGTCCGGCCGCAACCGCCTAGAACGTCACCAGCAGCCCCCCGCCGCCGTAGACGCCGTCCGCCAGCGGCGTGCCGGGGAAAAAGCCTTCCGATTTGCCGCCGAGCTTGCCGACCAAGCCGACGTACTCGCCCACCATGAACGACAGTTCGCCGCATGCGTTCCAGCCCGTGCCGTCGTACAGGGCTTCCTCGGAATCCGGCTCTTGCCAGAAATCGGCCTGCAGCGACAGCGCCGCGCGCGGCCCCAGCGGAATCCGGTGCAGCCCCCCGCCCGCGCCGTAGGTGCGGTCGATCGAGCTGTCCAGATCGCGCACGTAGACGTTGACCAGCGGCCCCGGCGTGACGAGATACAGGTCGAGGAAGCGCGTGACGTCCTGCACCCCCATGAACGCGCGCGTGCCGGCGGTGAGCCCGAACCCGCGGCCGAGCGGCACGACCGGCGGGCGCACCTGGGTGCGCCCGCGGTACACGTGGTCGGCGAAATAGCCGTACATCGCCGCCAGTGCCGCCGGGTCCACCAAATTCCAGATCGCCGCCGCCCGCACGTCGTCGTAGTTGTCCTGCAAGAGCGGATCGTTGAAATCGACTTTGTACTCGTTGTCCCACACCGCCGCCGGATCGCCGCCGCGCCGCTGGGCCTGGCGGGAAATGAGCCAGTAGGCGACGTCGTTGCCGTTGGTGTAGTCGTCCACGAAATCCTCGCGCGAATCGCCGGGATCGTGCGTGATCAGGCAGTACACGCTGAAATCGAGCTTCGCGATGGCCATCATCGGGATCTTGGACGCGTCGGTGCCGTCGCCGGCGTACAGATCCTTCAGGACCCGGTGCGCCAGGATCGAGTCCGACTCCGTCCCGCCCGCGGCGATCGCCAGCAGTTGTTCCATCGTTTCGGGGTCCTTGTTCAGGCCCGTGCCGCCCGAGAAATCGATTCCGAAGGCGTATTCGGGATGGAGGTCGAACTCCCGCCCGCGCGAGCCGTGGCCGAACACCTCGTGCTGGAACGTGGAGAGGCCCGCCGCGAAGAAAAACTCGTAGGCCGGCGCCGCATAGGAAATCGGCATGACCCGGCTGATGCCCCGGCACAGCAGGCTGTGGACGCTGACGACCGACGCGCCGCCGTAGTCCATGGCGGGATCGGTTTCGAACCCCAGGAAATAGGCGTCGAACGCGCGGTTGGTCAACGACCCCGCCGAAGCCGCCGCCGCCAACGCCCAACCCAACCCGATCCCGACCAGCCATTTCTTCATGCCGCGCCTCCTGCGAACGATAGGCTTTGCACTATGCAAATTCCCGCGGCGGAAATCAACCGCCGGGCCATTCATTTTGCGCAACCTTTCTGCCGGCGGTTTCGCGCCGGCACACGTAACCGTTCCGCCGCCCCGGACGACCGTGGTGAGTGAAAGCGAAAATCCCCTGAAAAGAAGAGGCTGCCCATGAGAACAAGCGATCTGAAGAACGTCCTGGCCGCCGCGGCCGTCGTCGCGCTCCTCGCGCCGCTGACGGCGTCGGCCCGCCCGCCCGCGCAGCGCCCGGCGCCGCAGATGAAGCCCAACCAAGAGCCCGCCTGCGCCATGAGCCCCCGCCCGGCCGAGTACGGCCCGCACCACCGTCCCCCCGGGCCTCCGCACGGCCACCGGCCGCGCGGCTACGCCACCTGGCATTGGGCGCCGCCACCCCCGCCGCCGCCGCCACCCCCCTATTGGGCCTATTACCCGCCGCCGCCCCCGCCCCCGCCGCCGGCCTACTATTACTACTACCGCCCCGGCTGGAGCGTCTCCTTCTCGTTCTAGGCCAACGGAACCTTGAACCAAGCCCCGTTCTGTGACAACGTAGCCGCCGGGTGCCGGGACTTTCTCCCGGCTCCCGGCACGAAAACCATGAGCGCAACCGACAGGCCCGGCAACGACGAACGCTTCGTCCTCGAATCCGTCCGCCGCGTGCTGGACGGCGATGTCGAAGCCTTCGCCGGCATCGTGAACGCGCACCGCCACCTGATCGCCGCCGACCTCGCCCGCCGCCTGCCCGCGCAGGACGTGCCGGAAGTCGCCCAGGACGTCTTCCTGCGCGCGTTCCGGTCCCTGCCGAACTTCCGCGGCGAAGCGCCGTTCCGGATCTGGATGCTGCGCATCGCCCGCCACGCCGCGCTGGATTTCTGGCGCAGGAAGTACCGCCGCCGCGACCTCCTGCACGCCGACCTCGACGAGGCGGGCTTGCGGAACGTCGAAGCCGTCCAGCAAGAGCGCCTGGCGGAACAGGCGACGGACCGCGACGCCCGCGAGGCCGCCCGGGAATGGCTGGAGGCCGCGCTCGTGCGCCTCTCCCCGGACGACCGCGCGGTCATCACGCTGGTCGAACTCGAAGAGCGCTCCATGGAGGACGCCGCCCGCCGGCTGGGCTGCGGCCTCTCCGCCGTCAAGGTGCGCGCGTTCCGCGCGCGCCGGCGACTGAAACAGGTCTTGGTGGATCTGCGGCCGGGAAAGGATGAGAACCGATGAAAACGAACGACCCCCAACTGTGGGACCAGCTCCGGACGGCCTACCGCCCGGAGACGCCCGAACTCGACGTGGCGTCCATCATGGACGCCGTGCGCCGCGAAGCCGCCGCGCGCCCCCTGCGCCGCGCCGCCCCCGGCCTCGCCGGGCCGATTCCGGCCTGGGCCTGCACCGCCGCGGCCCTGCTGGCCGTCTTCGCGACCGGCGTCGTCGTGGGGCGCTCGGTGACCTTGGCCGACCAGCACATCCGCGACGCCTGGACCCAGACCGTCCAGCCCGAAGAATTCGCCGCCAGCATCCTGCCGTTCGACGTCCCGGACGACGCCGACGACCCCAGCCTCTGATCCCGGGAGACCCGCCATGAGAAAAACCAAACTGACCCTCCTCCTGCTGGCCGCCATGCTCGTCGGCGTCTGCGTCGGCTTCTTCGCCTACGACGCCGTCATCCGCGCCCGCATCCGCCATTTCTCCCAGATTCCGGGCAACATGCCCGAGCACATCACCCAGAAGCTGACCGAGCGCCTGAAACTGGATGCCGCCCAGCAGACCGCCGTCCGCGCCATCGTGCAGTCCTACGACGCGCGCCTCCAGGAAGCCCGCGAACAGAGCCGCGCCGTCCTCGACGAGATCTTCTCCGGCATGCGCGGCGAAATCGCCGTCCACCTGACGCCCGAACAGCAGGCCGAACACGCCAAGCTGATCGCCGAACTCGAGCAGCGCCGCCAGGAAAACCGCGCCCTGCGGCGCGCGCTGGACCTGCCTCCGCCCGGCCATCCCGGCGCTCCCGCCAAGTAGCGCTGGCCATCCTGCGCCGTTCCGCCTATTCTCGCCGCATGAACGTCAATTTCAGCAGGCTGTGGGTCGGGCTGTGCCTGGCCGCCCTTCCCGTCTTCGCCCAACCCGACCCGCCGCCGGTCGCGCCCATCCCGGCCACCGAATTCCGCGGCTGGACCAACGCCTTCCGCATCCAGAACGACCGCGCCGAAGCCGTCTTCGTCCCCGCCGTCGGCCGGCTCGTTCATTTCGCGCGCTTGGACGGTGCCAGCCCGTTGCGCCTCGAACCCGCCTTGGCCGGAAAGACGCCCGCCGCCGGCGAGACCTTCTTCAACCTCGGCGGCGACTGGTTCTGGCCCGTGTCGCAGACGCGCTGGCCCGCGCTCGCCGCCGACGGCAAGGATTGGCCGCCGCCCGCCGTGCTCGGCGACGAAACCCCGTGGACCGGCTCCGCCTGGACCGACGCCGACGGCGCTCCCTGCGTCCAGTTCGTCCGCCATTACGGCGCGCCGCTGCACGTCGAAGCCACCCGCCTGTTCCGCCTCGACCCCACCTCCGCCGTCCTCGTTGTCCGCCAGCGCCTCGAACGCACCGAACCGTCCGCCATCCCCGTCGTCCTGTGGAACGTCAGCCAGATCGCCCAGGCCGAACAGATCGTGCTGCCGGCCGACGACGGCTCCGAATTCCGCGGCGGCCTCAAGGCCCTGATGGGCCGCAAACCCTCGCGCAAGCAGCTCGTTCGCTGCGGCGATGCCGCCGTCTACCGCGTCGCTCCCGGCGCCGAAACCAAGCTCGGGTCCGACTCCCCGCGCGGCTGGATTGCCGCCGCGCGCGGCGCGGACGTCGTCTTCGAAGCCGTCGCCAATGCCGCGACCGGCGTCTATCCCGATGGCGGCTGCGTCGTCGAAGTCTACTCCAACGCCGGCCTCGGCTATTCCGAGATCGAAACCCTCAGCCCCGAGCTCGCACTCGAACCCGGCACCGTCCTCGAAAACGTCCTGCGCATCCAGTTGGCCGCCACCGACGCCCCCCTCGCCCCCTGTCCCCTCGCCGACGCCGTCCGCGCCCTCGCCGCGCCCCTACCTTAGTCGTTGGCGATTGGATATTGGATATTGGACATTGGATATTGAGATTCTCCGTTCCCCGCCGCTCCTCAACGCCCCAAAAACAAGCGGAAGACCCTTCCCCTTCCTGTTTTCGTGATAAATTTCCTGTTTTCCTGCTGAAAATCCCCGTTTTCAAGCCCTTCGCGACCGCAAATGAACGCAAATTCACGCAAATAGGATTTTTCGGACCTCCGACCGGCAAAAAACCGCAGCCAAGCAGGAAAAGAGGATGAAGGCGATTATTTTTCCTGTCTTCGGACCTCCGACCTCGGACTTCGGACCTCGGACTTCGGGTAGAGTTCCCGCCCCCATTTGCGTCTCCAAAATGCCCGCTGCCGCCAACCGCCGCAGAACCTCGCGGCACAGGTCAAATTTCTTCTTTTCCACGCAAGGCCCCCTTCAGGTAGCGGATCTGCTTCTTCAACTGCGACAGCGACCGGCGAATCTTCGCCCGTTTGGCCTTGGCTTCGCGGTAGCGGCGCAATTCCGCCGGCGACACGGATTTGCCCCGGTAGACGGATTGGAACCGGCCGTTTTCGCGGAAAATCAGGTAGTAGTACGCATGCCCCTTGATGATCCGCCGCACCAAACTGCCCCGCGGCAACGCGGCCAATTCCGCCGCAAACCGCGCCTGCATCCGCACGGAGGCCGCCAGTTCCTCGCGCAATACGTCCTTGATCGCCATGCCTGCTCCCGTTGTCCATGGCCAAGTTACTATACATCTTGTAGATTATTCAAGAGGGTATAGTAATTCTTTTCCGACCGCCCAGGCCGGGTCCTGACAAGCCCCTTTTCGCGCCATCCGCGAAATTCGAAGTTTGTCTTAACTCTTCTTGCCCGCGTCGCAGCTTTTGCCGGCGAAGGGGCAGCCGTCGCAACCGGTGAGGCAGGCGCAGGAGCGGTTTTGGGCGCCGCGCTGGGCTTGCCAGTTGCGGCGGATGCGCCAGGCGAGCCAGAGAGCCGCGCCGGCGACGGCGACGCCGACCGTCAGCCAGTCTAGCCAGGTCGCGTTCATCTCACCCCACCCCCCAGCCGAGCAACAGTCCGAGCCGGAACACGGCGAAGGTGACGATCCAGGCGATGGCGGTCATGCCCAGCAGCATGCCGAGCGCCCAGCCCCAGGAATCCGTCTCACGCTTGGTGGCGGCGATGGTAGCCACGCACGGCGCGCTCAGCAGGCAGAAGAGCATCATGGCCAGCCCCTGCAGCGGCGAATAGTGCTCGCGCAAGGTCTGGCGCAGGCTTTCGGAATCCTCGTCGGCGCTGCCGAGGGAGAACACGATGCCCATCTGGGCCACGAAAACTTCCTTGGCGGCGAAGGCGCCGACGAGCGCCGTCCCCACGCGCCAGTCGAAGCCCAGCGGGCGGATGGCGGGCTCGATGGCTTTGCCGATGCGGCCGATGGCGGTGTATTCCAATGCTTCGGCCTGCTGCGCAGCTTCCAGCGCGGCGGCGGCCTCGGGCGTGGCCGCGGCGGCGACGTCGGCCGCGTAGTCGCGGCTGAATTCGGCTCGCCGCGGGAAGGTCCCCAGCGCCCACAGCAGGATCGAGATGGCCAAAATGACCGTGCCGGCCTTCTGGAGGTACATCCAGGCGCGGTCCCACATGTGGATGCCGACGGAGCGCCACGTGGGCAGGCGGTACGGCGGCAGTTCCATCACGAACGGGGCGCTCTCGCCCCGGAACAGCGTGCCGCGCAGCAGGCGCGCGACGAGGACGGCGACGAGGATGCCGGCCACGTAGATGCCCCAGAGCACCCACCCGCGCCATTGCGGGGCGAAAAAGGCCGGGATCAGCAGGGCGTAGATCGTCATGCGGGCCCCGCAGCTCACGAACGGCGCCACCAGGATCGTCGTGAAGCGGTCGCGCTTGTGCTCGAGCGTGCGCGTGGCCAGGATGGCCGGCACGGTGCAGCCCAGGCCGATCAGCATCGGGATGAAGCTCTTGCCGTGCAGGCCCATCTTGTGCATCGTGCGGTCCATCAGAAACGCCACGCGCGCCATGTAGCCGGTGTCTTCCAAAAACGCGATGGCCAGGAACAGCAACAGGATGTTCGGCAGGAAGGAAATCACCCCGCCCACCCCGCCGATGATGCCGTCCACGACCAGCGATTGCAGCAGCGGCGCGGCGCCTTCCGGCCAGACGGCGACGATGTGCGCGGAAAGCCAGCCCAGTCCCGCTTCGATCCACTGCATGGGCGGCTCGCCCAGCGCGAAGACGAGATTGAACACGCCCCACATCAGGAACACGAAGATCGGCAGGCCCCAGACGCGGTGCAGGAGCAGGTTGTCCAGCCGCAGCGTGCGGGCGTGGCGCACGTGGGGCGAGGACTCGCGCGCGACGTCCACGGCCACGCCCAGCGCGAAGCCGTAGCGGGCTTCGGCCATCTGGACGTCCAGCGGCCGGCCGCCGCGCTTTTCGAGGCGGGCGGTTTCGCGCGCCGCGGCTTCCCGCGCGCCGGCCGGCGCGTGGGGATCCGGCAGGCCGTCGAGCAGCGCGATGGCCCGCCGGCGCGCGCTCACCGCGTCGTCGCCCTCGAATTGCTCGGCGACGGCCGCGATCGACTGCTCCATGTCGAGGCCGTAGTTGACCCGGCCCGTGCAGGGCGTGCCGTCCGCCGCCACGATCCGCGCGGCCGCCAGCAGGGCGTCCGTGCCCTCGCCGGTGCTGCCGTTGGTGGGCACCACGGGCCCGCCCAGCAGCGCGGCCATCAGCTCCAGATCGAATTTCAGGCCGTGGGCTTCGGCCTCGTCGCTCATGTTGAGGGCGTAGACGAGCGGCACGCCCATTTCGGTGAGCTGCGCGGTCAGGTGCAGGTTGCGCTCGAGGTTCGTCGCGTCGAGCACCTGGATCACGACGCCGGCCGCGCCGGAGAGGATTTCGTCGCGCGCGATGGCTTCCTCGGGCGAGGCCGCCAGCAGGCTGTAGGTGCCCGGCAGGTCCACCAGCTCGATCGCCAGGCCGTCGCGCACGAACGTGGCCGACTTTTTTTCGACGGTGACGCCCGGATAGTTGCCGACGTGCTGGTGCGCGCCGGCCATCCAGTTGAACAGGCTGGTCTTGCCGCTGTTGGGATTGCCCGCCAGCAGGATCGTCAGCTTGGATGGCGCCGGTTTGCCCATGGGATGACGGTCAGATGAGCCCCGGGCGCCACTTCACGCGGATCTTCGCGGCTTCCGCCTTGCGCATGGA
>DAOTNL010000068.1:0-12475 GCA_035450765.1 Kiritimatiellia bacterium
CCGGTCGAGGAAATCCAGCACGGGGGTCGCGTAGGGCACCTCCAGCGCGCTGAAGCGCAGCGGGCCGCGGGGCAGGCATTCGACGGCCGCGAGCAGCAGGGGCGCCAGCCACAGCCAACGCCAGGCGGGCCGCGCGAGCCAGCGCCGCTCGATCCAGCTCCAGGCCAGCGCGGAGGCGATCACCATGTAGATCAGCACGTAGATGCTGAAGCGGGAAACCACGCGGAATCCCTGAAGCATTTTCAGATGGGTGTAGAGCCAGACGTAGATCGGATTGGGGGCGTAGAACCCGGTATGGCGAACGAGCAGCAGCGGCCCCAGGCTCATGAAGAAGGCGAAGATGGCGCCGGCGAAGAGGCCGGTGACGAACAGCGCGGGGGCGTCGCGCGAAGTGGGATGGAACAGGACGAGGAAGGCGAATGCGCAGGCGACGATGGGCAGGGCCGCATACAGGGCCTGCAGGTGATGTCGCATGCCCGAATAGTAGATGACGAAGCTCAGGACAAAGAAAGCGATCAGGGCCGTCCAGCGGACGACCCGGAGCAGCGTCACCCAGCGCGGCACGGCGACGGCAGCCAGCCGGCGGGCGTCGAGGACGAGGTGCGTGGCCGCCAGCAGGATCAGGGCGAGCGTGGGATAGACCACCATTTCGTCTTGGCGGGCGTCGAAGGGCGCCAGCAAATGGAAGCGGCCGCCGGGGCGCAGGTAGGAGAACGGCTCGAGGACGTGGGTGGCGATCTCCAGCAGGTTGCGGTTGACCGCGTGCACGTTGAGCAGGGTGAGATAGGGCCCCAGGAGGACGGTGGTGAGCGTGCCGCCCAGCGCCGCGGCGCAGAGCGCGGGCAGCCAGAAGCGGCGGACGTCGCCGAGCAGGCGCCACCGGGCGGCGAGGAGGGCCACGGCGGGGAAGGGCAGGATCAGGAGGAGGAACACGGCTTGGTAGAGCTCGCTGGAGGCCTGCAGCCACCAGGCCACGGCCATGCCGCAGGCGTAGCGGATGGACGGGCGCTGGAAATAGCGGACCATGAAGAAAAAGAACAGCGGCAGGCCGAAGCAGAGCTGCATGTTGAATTCGACCGCGTAGCTGATGCGGTAGGGCATGAGAACGAATATCATCGCGCCCAGCCAGGCGGCGCTCCGGGTGGCGCCCAGCGCGTGCAGCAGCATCCAGAAGCACAGGCCCGACAGCGCCCAGAAGAAGACGAGGACGAGGTGGTAGACGAGCAGGGAGTTGAAATTCGTCAGGCCGAAGAGGGCGGCCGCCACCACGGCCTGGGGCCAATGCAGCGCCTCGAAGTAGAGCGTGCCCGGATGCGGGTAGTACACGTTGGTGTTGCCGTCGGGCGGCAGCAGGTGCCCGCCCAGGATGGCGCGGGCGACGAGTTCCAGTTTCCAGGCGTGGAACGGAGGATCCCAGTGATCGAACGTGGCGGTCGCGAAATGCGCCGCCCAGGGCCAGGTGATCGCCAGGACGGCGGCGGCCAGCGCCAGCAGGACCAGCGGCGCCTGGCGGTAGGGCACCCGGGGCAGATCGGCCCGGGCCTGGATGGAGGAGTTCACAGCAAGTCGGCTTCGTTCGGATTCTTGCAGAACAGGATGCCTTGGTAGGCGAACAAGCCTTTGAACAGGAGCGTGAGGCCGCGGCAGATCCACAGCGGCAGGCGCCAGCGCCGGCGGCGGAGGAACGGGAAGACCAAAGTCAGGGGCAAGGAAGTGACGTCCGTTTCCTCGACTTTCCAGCCGGCGCGGACCAGCAGCCGGCGCATGCTGTCCAGCGTGTAGAAGTGCAGAGCCTGCTCTTCCAGGATGCCGCGGTGGTGCAGCGGGAATTGCCCGAACAGCACGCGCAGGCGCGTCTGCACGTTGACCACGTTGGGCAGCGCCACCGCCAGCAGGCCGCCCTTGACGAGGTATTTCTTCAGGCGGGAGAGGAAATCGGCCGGATCGACCAGGAACTGGAGGATGTCGGCCGCGAGGATGACGTCGTACCTGCCTTCCAGCGGGATCTCGTCGATCCGGTTGAGGTCGTTCTGGAACGTCCGCCGGAACAGCGCGCCGGACTCGGCGATGGCCCGCGGATCGCGGTCGATGCCGTCGAGCACGACGCCTTCCTGCCGGAGCGCGGCGGCGATGGCGGCGCAGCCGAAGCCGAGATCGAGGGCCTGGACGCCGTCGAGCTTCATCTGGCGCAGGCGGCGCAGGATGAGGGAGTGGGAGGAATAGGGATCGTCGAGCTTGCGGGCTTCGACCAGGGCGCGCGGCGCGACGTCGTAGCGGTTGAGGCGGACAAGCCCCCAGCGGTGCAGCCGGTAGAGCAGGGCGCTGCGGAGGCAATTGAGGCCGTAAGAAATGCCGTTGACGTGGCAGACTTCGTCGCCGTAGCGGGTGGGAATGGGGATCTCGCGGATGGCGGCGCCGGCCTGCTTGGCCTGGAACAGGACGTGGGTGTCGAAATGCCACTCGTCGCTGTTGTCCCACAGCGGCACGCGCCGCAGGAAGGAGGTGGCGTAGGCCCGGTAGCCGGAATGGAATTCGGACAGGCGCATGCCGCTGAGCAGATTCTCCGCCCAGGTCAGGAAGATGTTGGCGACGAACTTGTATTTCGGCATGCCGCCCTTGAGGGCGTCGCGGCGGTGGATCATGCGCGAGCCGATGACCACCTCGGCTTCGCCCGCCACGAGGGGCTGAAGCAGATCCGGCAGCATTTCCGGCGCGTATTGGCCGTCGCCGTGCAGCATGACGACGGCGTCGAGGCCGCGGTCGATGGCGTACTGGTAGCCGAATTTCTGGTTGCCGCCGTAGCGGCGGTTGGTCCGGTTGCGGAACACCTTCAGCTTGCCGAAGGGATCGGGGTAGTCGAGTGCCTGGCGGGTCGTTTCGTCCATGCTGCAGTCGTCCACGACGTAGACGACTTCCACCTCGCGCCAGACGTCGTCCGGAATGCGCCGCAGGGTGTCCTGGATGAGCTTCTCGGCGTTGTAGGAAATGACGAACACGCCCAGCCGCTTGCCGTTGGCGGAAAACGGAGGGCGGACGGAACCGGCTGCGGCAGCGTCGTTCATGGGGCGTCGGGTCCGATGGGGGCGTCGGGTTGGGCCGGAGCGGGACGCGCGGCGGCCGGGGCCGGAGTCGGTTCCGCGGCGGGCAAGACGGGTTTCAGGCTGGGCTTCAAGTCGGTGCGGAAAGGGCTGGCGGCCGGCGCCGCCGGGCCGGCCGGGGCGGCATTGGCCGCCGTCGGCATGCGGGTTTGGCTGTTGACCAGGATCCACGATTCGCCCTGCTTGCGGAAGACCATGATGGTGGGGCGCGAACCGTTCGGGCCTTGGACGTCGACGCCGAGTCCGAGGGTGCCCGCCGCGATGGGCCGGCACTGGACGATTTTCCAGGCCGTGGGAGCGCCGATCTGGGCGATCAGTTCCTGGGCTTGCTGCAGGAAGGCCAGCAGCGGCACGGCTTGGCGATATTCGGGGGCATGCAGGGCGTAGGCCTCGTCGAGATCGCCGGCCTGCCACCGCTTCCAGAAGGCGTCCACGGCGGCGACCACGGGCGCCGGCGGCGGCACGGGCTGGGCGGCGGCGACGACGGACCGGCGGCCCAGTTCTTCCACGATTTCGGGCGCGATGAGCCATTCCTCGCCCAGTTTCTTGAGACCGAGCAGGATGGGCTTCTCCCGGCCGTCGGGCGCCCGGCCGACGACGCTGACGAGATAGCCGGCGCCCTCGGGGGCCGGGGCGTAGCCGACGACGTCCATGGCCAGGCCGGCGTAGTCGGCGTCCTTGAGCGTGTCCAGCTGGATGGCCTGCAGCCGGGCGGGGTTGAGCTCGTTGACCTGCAATTGCGCGGAAATGTCCTGGAGTTCCGCTTCGGTCAGCTCCCGATTCTTCGCCCGCAGGTCGTTCAGGCGCCGATCGAGCAGGTATTGCCGCAGGCCGCGCAGATCGACCAGCTGGAGGGCCTGTTCGAACTGGCCGGCCGCGAGCAGGGGCAGATAGGCCGCCACCATCGCGGCGGCGGCGGGCTCGGGCGGTTCCGGGGCGAACAGCGGCGGCGCCGCCGCCCGCAGGGCCGGCGGGCCCCCGGCCAGGATCAGGAGGGCGGCCAGCCACGACGTCGATTTTTTCATCTGCGCAACTCCAGCAGGCCCGGAACCGGCACGGCGCGGTCCGGGACCAGCGCGGACAATATCGCGCAACCGGCGGTCCACGTCAAACGCCGCGCGCGCCGCGAAAGTTTTGATTGAAATGGGGGGCGTCTGTTTCATAATGCGAACCATTCTGGCGGCGGGAACGGTCGGTTCCGGCGTCCGGAACGGAGGACGCGGAGGACTGTGAGCGAGTTCCTGGTATTCGAGGACGTATCCAAGCATTACGGCGCGGTGAAGGCGGTCGACCACGTTTCGTTGACCGTCAAGCAAGGCGAGTTCTTCTCGCTGCTGGGGCCGAGCGGCTGCGGCAAGACGACGCTGCTGCGCATCCTGGCCGGCTTCGAGCAGCCCGACACCGGCCGCGTGCTGCTGGGGGGCGAGGACGTCACCGACCTGCCGCCCTACGAGCGCAAGGTCAACACCATCTTCCAGAGCTACGCGCTGTTTCCGCACCTGTCCGTCTGGGACAACATCGCCTTCGGCCTGAAGGTCGCCAAGCGCCCGAAGAAGGAGATCAAGGAAGAGGTCGCGAAGATGCTGACCTTGATCCAGATGGAAGACCAGGCCTGGAAGAAGCCCGACCAGATCTCCGGCGGCCAGAAGCAGCGCGTGGCGATCGCCCGCGCGCTGGTGAACAAGCCGCGCGTGCTGCTGCTCGACGAGCCGCTGGCGGCGCTGGACCTCAAGCTGCGCCAGCGCATGCTGATCGAACTGGACCTCATCCACGACGAAGTCGGCATCACCTTCCTCTACGTCACCCACGACCAGGGCGAGGCCATGAGCCTCTCCGACCGCATCGCGGTGATGAAGCTCGGCAAGATCGAGCAGCTCGGCACGCCGGCGGAAATCTACGAGGCGCCGCGCTCCAGCTTCGTCGCCGCCTTCATCGGCGACACGAACTTCTTCGACGGCATCGTGGCCGAACCCCTCGAAAAGAACTCCGTGCTCGAGGGCTTCCTGGCCGTCGCGGTGGACAAGGACTACAGCCGCCTGAAGATCGAGGATTTCCCCGACCTGGAGTGCTACAACGACAAGCAGATCAAGGAAGGCGAGCACATCTTCCTGAGCATCCGGCCCGAAAAGCTGCGCATCTCGCGCGAGCGGCCCGAGCCGGCCCCCCACCTGAACGCGATCGAAGGCCGGGTGGAGGACGTGATCTACCTGGGCTCGCAGACGAAGTACTGGGTGCGCACGGGCGACTACCGCATTTCCGTGATCCGCCAGCACAGCCGCTTCCTGCTGGACGAAAAACCGATCCGCTGGGGCGAAAAGGTCTGGATCAGCTGGCACGCCGACGACGGCTTCATGCTGGAAAAATACAGCGAGCAGGACGAAAACCTCATCCAGCTGCCGCCCGAGGAAGTCGGCGAGACGACCGAAAGCAACCAGATCCTGGCGCGCGCGCCGGCCTCCGACGCGGCGGCTGCGGGGACCGCGGCGCGATGAAGGCCGAGCACCGCCGCAAGCTTTCCGAATGGCTGGTCACGCTGCCGTCGTTCGTCTGGCTGCTGGTGCTGTTCCTGGTCCCGACGCTGCTGGTGTTCGCGATCATGTTCAAGCCGGCGACGCCCTACGGCGGCATCGGCGCGGGCTGGACGCTGGAAACGCTCTGGACGCTGGGCAACCCGAACTATCCGGCCATCGTGTGGCGGACGATCTGGCTGAGCGTGGCCGCGACGGCGCTGTGCATCCTGCTGGCGACGCCGATGGGCTACTACATGGCCCGGGTGAGCCCCGCGCGGCGCCGGCTGGTGCTGCTGCTGGTCATCCTGCCTTTCTGGACGAGCTTCCTCGTGCGCATCTTCGCCTGGAAGGTGCTGCTGCATCCGGAGGGCATGCTCAAGCACGCGCTGGTGTTCCTCGGCCTGATTGCGCCGGAGACTTCGCTGCTCTACAACGCCTACGCGGTGCTGCTGGTGATGGTCTACACCGAGCTGCCCTTCGCGATCCTGCCGATCTACGCCGCGTCGGAAAAATTCGACTTCCGCCTGATCGAAGCCGCGAAGGATCTCGGCGCCACGTCGTTTTTGGCCTTCCGCAAGATCTTCCTGCCCGGCATCCGCGTGGGGCTGCTGACCGCGTTCCTGATGGTCTTCATTCCCTCGCTGGGCTCGTACGTGATCCCCGACATCGTCGGCGGGCCCACCAGCGAGATGATCGGCAACAAGATCGCGCAGCGCACCTTCGTGGACCGCAACCTGCCGCACGCGGCGGGCCTGTCGGCCCTGCTGACGGTGGCGGTGCTGATTCCGATGGTCGTCATCACCCCCCTGCGGCGGAAGGAAAACCCCAAGGACGCCCTGATCGAGGAGGGGGTCTGAGGCCATGAAACCCAGCCGCTTCCCCCTGATCGTGACCTGGGCGGTGATCGCCTTTTTCTACGTCCCCATCGTGATCCTGGTGGCGAACTCGTTCAATTCGTCGCGGTTCGGCGGCTCGTGGGAATCCACCTCGCTGAAGTGGTACGTCCGCCTGATGAACGAGCCGAGCATCTGGCACGCGCTGACCAACACGCTGGTCATCGCGGGCGCGGCGACGCTGGTTTCGATGGTGCTGGGCACCTCGGCGGCGTTCGCGCTGCACCGGTTCGCGGGCAGCAAGCTCCAGAAGCTGCACTACAGCGTCATCTACACCCCGCTGGTGCTGCCGGAAATCCTCATGGGCCTGAGCCTGCTGCTGTTCTTCGTGCAGCTCAAGGTGCAGCTGGGGCTGGCGACGATCGCCGTCGCGCACGTCACGTTCTGCCTGTCCTACGTGGCCATGACCGTGCTGGCGCGGCTGCAGGATTTCGATTTCGCGATCATCGAGGCCGCGCAGGATCTCGGCGCGGGGTGGTGGACCACGGTCTGGAAGGTGCTTCTGCCCATGCTGGCGCCGGGCATCCTCGCCGGCGGTCTGCTGGCCTTCACGCTCTCGATCGACGACTTCGTCATTTCGTTCTTCGTGGCCGGCCCGGGCTCCACCACGCTGCCGATCAAGATCTACAGCATGATCAAGTACGGCGCGCCGCCGCTGATCAACGCGCTCTCCACCATCCTGCTGGCCATCACCTTCCTGTGCGTGATCGCCAGCCAGTATCTCTCCAACCGCGGCCGCAAGGCGGCCTGAACCGATTGAAAAACACCCCAAGGAGGAACGGACCATGACGAAGAGAATCTGGACGGCGCTGGCGCTGGCCGCCGCGGTCGCGGCCCTGGCCGGCTGCGCGGAGAAGAAACCCGTGCTGCACGTCTACACCTGGTCGGACTACATCAAGCCCGAGCTGGTCGCGCAGTTCGAGCGCGAGAACAACTGCAAGGTCGTCGTCGACACCTACGCCTCCAACGAGGAGATGTACGCCAAGCTGAAAGCGGGCGCGACCGGCTACGACCTGCTGTTCCCCAGCAGCTACATGGTCAAGATCATGAACGACCAGGGCATGCTCCAGAAGCTGAACCTGGACCTGATTCCCAACCGCGTGAACATCGATCCGGACTACATGAAACTGGCGTTCGATCCGGCCATGGACCACAGCGTGCCCTACACGGTCACGATCACCTGCCTGGGCTATCTCGGCAGCAAGGTGAAGGACTTCAAACCCACGTGGGGCATGCTCGACCGCGAAGACCTCAAGGGCCGCATGACGATGCTCAACGACCACCGCGAAGTCATCGGCGTCGCCCTCAAGTACCTCGGCTACAGCCTCAACACGACCAACGACGCCGAACTGGCCGCGGCCAAGGAGGTCGTCCTGCGCTGGAAGAAGAACCTCGCCAAGTTCGAAAACGAGCAATACAAGAACGGCCTCGCCTCCGGCGAATTCCTGCTCGTCCACGGCTACAGCGGCGACCTCATGCTCGTCCAGGCCGAGAACGACGACATCCGGATCGCGGTGCCCGAGGAAGGCTCCCAGATCAACTTCGACGACATGGTGATCCCGGAAGGGGCGCCGCAGCCCGAACTGGCCCACAAGATGATCAACTTCATCCTCGAACCCCAGTCCGCCGCCGAGCTGACCGAGTTCATCTATTTCCTCTGCCCGAACCTGCCCAGCTACGAGCTGCTCTCCGAAGAAACCCGCGCCGATCCCATCCTCTTCCCGCCCGCGGAAGTCGTCGCCAAGCTCGAGACCCTCGCCGACCTCGGCGAGAACAACGTCAAGTACACGAAGCTCTGGGACGAGATCAAGGCCGGCGAATAGCGGCCCCGAAAACGTTCCGCGCGGCCCGCCGGCCTCCGGCGGGCCGCGTCGTTTTTCCCGCGCCGCAAAGTTTTTACGTTCTACGTAAAAGCGCGTGAAAGTTTTTACGTTCTACGTAAAACCGGCATTCCGAGCCGGTTTCCGGCCGGGATGGAGCGGTCACCTCTCGAGCCAGATGCGGTCGATTTCGATGCGGAAGGATTCGGCGCGGCCGTCGCCGGCCAGGAGCTGGACGCGGGCGAGGGTCCGGCCGGGGTAGTTGGGCAGGTCGAGGCGGTCGCCGCGGCGGATGGCGAAGAAATCCGCGAAGGGCAGGACGATTTCCTGCCAGTCGCCGCTGGTCCGGAAGTCGGCGGCGTAGGAATGGCGGTCGCGCCGCGCGGCGTCGAGGCGCACCTGGTAGCGCTGGCCGTCGCCCTTGAGACCGAGGTGGATGGCGCGGTAGGCGGAGACGTCGAGCTCGGGATAGTCGCACTGGATGGAGGCGAAGCCGCCGCCGTTCGCGAGGGAGATGGTGCCGGCGAAGACCGCGTTGCCGGCGTCGTCGAGGGTCAGGCGGGACTGGGAGCGCCCGCCCATGACGTCGTCGTTCTCGACGTGCCAACCGGCCAGGCCCTCGGCGCGGCTGAACTGGACGAGAGTATGGTTGGCGGACGGCGCGGCGGCGGGCCCGGCGAGACGGCCGAGGGCGCAGCCGGCGACGACAAGGGCGAGCAGCGGGAATCCGAGCGCGGTTTTCATGCGTGCGTTTCCTCGGGGCGCGGGGTTCGTTGAATTCGGGCCGGGACTTTGCGGGCGACGCAGAGCCAGTCCCAAGGATAGGGGGCTTGCATCCAGCGCGGCGGCGCGGCGAATTCGGAGGTCCAGGGATATTCGATTTTCTCGAATTCCAGCGGGCGCAAACCGCGGGTCTCGAGCAGCGCGGCGATTTCGTCGCGGAGGTAGTGCTTGGTGGCGACGCCGGCGATGGGCACGACGCCTTCGTGCAGGCGCGGGCGGCGGACGGTCCGGAAGGCGCGGAAACCGGCGCCGGCGGCCCGGCGCGGGGTTTGGCCGTCGCGCAGGTTCCATTCGATGAGCCGGAAATCGGTTAGGAGGATGGATTCGAGGGCGGGAACGACGAGGACGAGATGGCCGCCGGGCCGGAGATGGCGCGCGACGGCGTCGAGGATCCGGGCGCGGAGGGCGAGGTCGGGAGCGATGAGCACGTTGACGCAGAGGGCGAAGTCGGCGGCGGGCAGGTACGCGCGGGGCGCGGCCAGGTCGGCGGCGCGGTAATCCACGTTGGCCAGGCGCGCGTGCCGCGCCCGCGCTTGGGCGACGTTCTTGGGCGACAGATCCACCGCGAGGACGCGACGGAAGTTCGCGGCCAGCAGGGGCAGGAAATGGCCGATGCCGCAGCCGACGTCGGTGGCGACCCGGTCCGGGCGGCCGCAGCGCCGCACGCGGTCCGCGACGAGCGCCGCGCGGTCGTTGGCCAGCACGCTGAAGATCTCGTCTTCGTAGCGGTCCGCCAGCCGGTTCCAATACCCGCGGTTCATGGAGGCATTCTCGGGATTTTTCCGCGGGGAGGCGAGGGAAAAATCGGCGGGCGGTTTGGTTTTTCGCGAGGCCGGAGGTCCAGCGGACCTGATTCACCCGCAGGGCAAGCCCGCGGGGGCCTGGAACCCGGGGCGCGAAAAAAGGGCCGCGGATGTCCGCGGCCCCTGGGCGGCGCGAATGCCTAGCGCTTCACGGCCTGGATGGCCTGGAGGACCTTTTCGGGGGTGAAGGGGAATTCGTTGAGGCGGGCGCCGGTGGCGTTGTAGATGGCGTTGCCGAAGACGGGCGCGGGCCCGTTGATGCAGATTTCGGAAACGCTCTTGGCGCCGAACGGGCCGGTCTCTTCGTAGGACGGCACCAGGATGGCCTTGATGGGCGGGACGTCGCGCATCGAGAAGATGTGGTAGTCCGTGAAGGAGGCGTTGGTCATCCGCCCGTTCTTGAACAGGTACTGTTCGGTGAGGGCGTAGCTGATGCCGTTGAGGGTGCCGCCTTCGGTCTGGCCTTCGCACAGGGCCGGGTTGATGGCCGTGCCGCAGTCGATGGTGGAGACGTACTTGAGCACGCGGATGTTGCCGGTCCAGGTGTCCACTTCGATTTCGGCGAAGTGGGCGGCGAAGGGCGGCGGCGACTTCTGCGTGAAGTGCGAGGCGGTGCCGATGATCTGGTACTGGTTCTTGGAATAGAGCGAATAGCAGGAGATGTCGCCGTAGGACACCTTGTGCTTGCCGTCCTTGCTCTGGACGTGGGCGTCCTTGCAGACGACCTGGTCTTCGGGCAGGTTGAGCATCTCGGCGCCGGTGTGCAGGATCTGGCGCTTGGCGTCGGCGGCGGCCTTGCGGGCGGCCTCGCCGGAGAGATACGTGGTCGAGGAGGCGTAGGCGCCGACGTCGAACGGGGTCATGTCGGTGTCCGACGAGTACACGATCATCTTGTCGGTGGTGGTGGCCAGTTCCTCGGCGGCGATCTGGGCGAGGACGGTGTCCGAGCCGGTGCCCAGGTCGGTGGCGCCGACGAGGAGGTTGAAGGAGCCGTCTTCGTTCATCTTGATGGACGCGCCGCCCATGTCGATGTGGGGGATGGACGAGCCCTGCATGAGGCAGGCCATGCCGATGCCGCGGCGATAGCGGCCGGTCTTGGTGCGCCAGTCGGTGCGGTTCTTCCAGCCGATTTCGGCGGCGCCCTTCTCGATGCACTCGCCGAGGGCGCAGGAGCCGACGGTCATGGGCACGCCTTCCTTGCCTTCGCCGAGGGCGGCGAAAACGGGGGAGCCTTCGCCGGACTTGATGTGGTTGAGCTGGCGGAGCTTGAGGGGATCCATGCCGATCGCTTCGGCCATCTTGTCCATGGTGGATTCCATGGCGAAGAAGGCCTGGGTGGCGCCGAAGCCGCGATAGGCGCCGCCGACGGGCAGGTTGGTGTAGTAGACCTTGCCGAGGAAGTGGATGTTCTCGCAGCGGTAGAGGGGCAGGACCTTCGAGCCGCAGCAGGAGACGACCGTCAGGCCGTGGCCGCCGTAGGCGCCGGTGTTGTTCCAGCAGTCCATGCCGATGGCGGTGATCGTGCCGTCTTTCTTGATGCCGGCGCGGATGCGGACGCGGATGGGATGGCGGGTGCGGCCGGTGCGGAAGTTTTCCTCGCGGGTGAACTGCCAGAAGCAGGGCCGGCCGGTGCGCAGGGCGAACATGGCGACGACGTCCTCGAGCAGGATTTCCTGCTTGGAGCCGAAACCGCCGCCGATGCGCGGCTTGATGACGCGGATCTTCTGCACGGGGATGCCCAGGGTCTGCGCGACGATGCGCCGGCAGTGGAAGGGCACCTGCGTGGAGGTGGTGATGACGATGCGGCCGGCGGAGTCGATCTGCGCGAGGGAGACGTAGGGCTCGATCGGGCAGTGCTGGGCGTAGGGCGTCTCGTAGGTGTCGTCGAAGGTGAAGTCGGCTTCCTTCATGCCCTTTTCGAAGTCGCCGGCTTCGCAGCCGACGCGGGCGACGAGGTTTTTCTTGGGCTCGTAGGGGATCGGAATCGGGACGTGGGCTTCGGGCTCGTCGTGGATGATCGGGGCGCCGTCGGCCATGGCTTCGTCGATGGAGAAGACGGGCGTGAGCTTTTCGTAGACGACCTTGATCTTGGCGAGGGCGGCCTTGGCCTGTTCCTCGGTCTCGGCGGCGACGGCGGCGACGCGGTCGCCGACGTAGCGCACCTTCGTGTCGAACATGAAGGTGTCGTAGGGCGAGGGTTCGGGGAAGCCCTGGCCGGCGGTGCAGTGGGCGATGCGCGGCACGTTGCCGTGCCAGAGGACGGCCTTGACGCCCGGCATCTTCTCGGCCGCGGAGACGTCGATGGAGACGATCTTCGCGTGCGGATGCGGGCTCCAGAGCATCTTGACGATCAGGGCGTCGCGGGGCGCGAAGTCGGCGACGTAGGACGGCTTGCCGAGGGCCAGCTGCACGGCGTCCACCTTGCGGACGGAGTGGTTGACCTGCTTGAAGTTCTTGGTTTGTTCGAGGCTCATGGGGACCTCAGGGGTTCAGGGTTCGGGGCTCGGGGTTCAGGGGTTGGACATCATTTCTTCTTGGCGGCGGCTTCGCGGCGGTCGAGGACGCGGC
>DAOTNL010000069.1:0-12454 GCA_035450765.1 Kiritimatiellia bacterium
CGAGGCCATTGTATGGCCTCAGGAGCAGCCCTGCCCCCTCTTTTGATGGAGAGCCCACCCTTCTCACCCCGCCTTGCCGGCGTATTTGCGGGTTTTGACGTCGACCAGGAGGCGATCGCCGGGGGCGACGAACAGCGGAACCTGGATTTCCAGGCCGCCTTCCATCTTCGCGGATTTCCACGCGGAGTCGCCGCCGCCGTGCTGGGCCGGGGCGGTCTCGGCCACCGCCAGCGCTACGGCGTCGGGCAGCAGGATGTCGAGCAACTGGCCTTCCAAAACCAAGGCGCGGTATTCTTCGTTTTCCTTCAGGAAATGGCGGCGGTCGCCGATCTGTGCGCCGGACAGCGTCCGCTCCTCGAACGTCTCGGCGTCGAGGAACACGAAGTCGCCCCCCTGGACGTAGCTGAAGGACACCCGGCGGTGCTCCAGTTCCGTCGTCGGCACCCGCTCGTTGTCCGGGAAGACCCGCTCGAACACGTGGCCGTTCTGGAGGTTCCGGACCTGCACGTGCAGCTTGTGCTTCGTCTTCGCCGTTCCCGTGACGTGCAGTTCTTCGACGACGTGCGGCACGCCGTCGAGCAGCAGGACCAGTCCGCGCCTGAAATCCGCCGGCAAAGCCGTTTGCATGGGGCAGCCCTCCTCTTTCCTTCGCCGGCTCCAGCATGCCAAAGCCGCCGCCTGCCGCAAAGCGGAAATCCCGGTTTTCTTCGCGGCGAGGTCCGGTGGGAGCGAGCCCCGTAAAATTACGTAGAACGTAAAAACATTGGGCGGATTTTACGTGGAACGTAAAAACTTTCGCGCGGGCACGCCGCGCGGCGGATCAGAACGAGTAGCTGGCGTTGACGCCGCCGAAGAAAACGTCCTGGTCGGCGTAGACGCCGCCGGCGTCGACGTCGTCGCGGAGGTCGCCGTCGAGCAAGGTGCTGAAGGAGCCCTTGAAGGCGACGGAGGCTTTTTCGGTGAGGGCGTAGCTGAGCGAGGCGTCGAACTGGGCGTGGGTGAAGGCCGCGCCGGTGCCGGAGCCGTAGTTGCTTTCCACGTAGTAGTCGCCGCCGAACCCGAGCACGGCGCCGAGGTTGAGCGCGAGCTTGTCCGTCAGGCCAAAGCCGTGGCCGACGGTGAACAGGACGATCCAGTCGTCGGTGTTGTCCAGTTCGTGGCAGAACTTGACGGCGGGCGCCAGCGGAAGGTCGGCGGCGGCCAGCTTGACGAAGACCTGGTAGGAACCGTCGGCGGGGGCCTTGGAAACGGATTCGACCGAACCGTCGGCGTTCGTGGCGACGGTGCTGCTGTTCTGCGGGTAGATGTAGTAGAGGCCGCCGGCAGAGAAGGTCAAGGGTCCCGCGCTGGGCGCGGTCCAGTTGAGGCTCAAATCCACTTCGCTCCACTCGCCGGAAGTGTTGGGCGCGGTGGAGGCGGGATTGTCGGTCAGGTCCATGTTGGCCCACAGGCTGTAGCCGAAGCCAAAGGGACCGGCGACGTCGAGGCCGGGCTGAAAGACGGCTTCGTCGTTGTATTGCAAGCCGTTGTAGACGTAGGCGGACAGGACGTCCGCATAGATCGAACCCTCCGCCGCCCAGGCGGACATGGGCGCGGCGACCGCCGCGAGAAGCAACAGAGCCATCGTCTTTTTCATGCGGACTACTCTCCTTGGATGGTGGATGGATCGGGCCGTATGGATGACAATGTCGGTCTTCTGCGGGCAAATTGTCAACGGTTTTGCGTCCCATCCTTCGAACCATCTGCCACGGAGAACACATAGATCGCAAAGAGGTTTCTTTGGGGTTCTTTGTGATCTTTGTGGCCATTCGCCCCTCCAGTTCGGCTTGAGTTCAGGCGGGGATCGTGGGACACTTTCACCGTGAGTTTGCCCAAAACCAATTCGGGCGCAGAGGCATGCGCGGCGCAACGGGTCGCCACGCCCGCGGAAGCGGAAGAAGTTTCGGCGTTCCTGCTGCAGCCGAACCTGTTCGGCACGCCGCTGACGCCGGGCGAACAGGAGGAATTCAAGACCCATCCCGCGGCCGCGATCGGCTGCGCGGACGACGGGTATTGGTTCGTGCGGGATGCCGCCGGGGCGATTTGCGCGGTGATCGGGGTGCGCATGAACGTCGAGCGGACGGGCATTTTCGAGGTCAGCGCCCTGGCGATCCAGGCCGGCCGCCGCGGCCGAGGACTCGGCCGCCGCCTGCTCGAACTGGCGCTGGATTTCGTGGCCAAGGCCAACGGCCGCGGCTTGCTGTTCGAGACCTCTTCGGATCCGTCCTATGCCCCGATGCACAAGCTGCTGGCCGATCTGGGGTTCAAGCAGGTGGGCCGGTTCCCCGATTTCTACTTTCCGGGCGAAGACACGCTCTGGTATTATCGAGCGGTTGAACGGTAACCCCGCCCGAGGAACCCGATGGCCCGACCCCGCCCCATCCTTCCCGTCCTGCTGGCCGCGACGCTCCTGCTCGGCGGCGGGCTGTTCCTCCAGCGCGACCGCATTCCCGAGTCGTTCTCGCTCTCCAGCACGGTGCCGTTCGAGAATCTCTCCAAGGCGGCCAGGGGCTCCGACGGTTCGTTCGCGGTGGTGTTCGACTCCAACAAGCGCATCGCGCGCACGGGAGCCGACGGCGAGCTGATCTATCTGGTTTCGGCCCGCAACGATCCCGAGAAGGGCTTTTTCTTCGCCAACGAAATCGCGTTCGATCCCGCCGGCCACCTGTACGTGGCAAGCACCTACATCGACACGGCCACGCTGACGGTCAACCGCGAAGCCATCGTGCGGTTCTCCCCGGAGGGCCGGCCCGAGGCGGTCGTGTATGCGCTCGAACACTCGCCCGACCACTATACCGACAACATCGGGACGATCCGTTCCCTGCAATGGACGCCGGACGGCCTGCGGTTCTGCCGCGTGGGCGAAGACGGCATCCGCGCCGTGCGGGTCGATCTCGCCGACGGCGCGCCGGCCGAGGAAACCCTCACGCCCCTCGCCCATGGGCAAGACAACGTGATTTATGCCACGATTTCCGCCGACGGCCGCGAACTCGCGTATTCGACCGCGGCCACGGAAATTTTCACGGCCAAACCCGGCGAAGTTCCCGCCAAGCGCTACGACGGGCGCGATTTGCCCGACGAAATCATGTCGATTCCTTCGGATCTGCACTACCTGGGCGCCGCGCTGTGCTTCTCCGACCTGGGCCGCGATGCCATCGTGAAGCTGGCGGACGACGGCTCGGCCGAACCGCTGTTCGACCGGTCGATCGCGCAGGCGCACGGCTACGCCGACGACTTCTACGAGTGCAAGAGCTTCCAGATCGACGCGGACGGCCTGGTGCTGCCCAACAACGGCAAGGTGGTGCATTTCCGGACGGCCGCGCCCGCCGCCATCCAAACCCTCGACCGCGCGCAAGGCGACGCCGCGCTCTGGATCCGGCGGGGCGCGATCTGGCTGCAGTTGGCGGCGTTCGCGATCCTGGCCCTCGCGCTGGTCTTCCTGGCCATCCGGCACGCGTCGCCCGACGGCCGCCGCATGGCCAAGCAGGTCGCGCTGGTGGGGCTGATGATCGGCACGGCGGTGGGCATCACGACCTACATGATCTTCAACAACATGAACCGCCGCCTGGAAGAGGAAGCCCGCAACAACCTGCGCGGCTATCTGGCGGTCGGCCAGATCGTGGTGGACGGCGACGCCGTGGACCGCATCCAGCACGTGAAGCACTACATGAACGCCGACTACCAGGCGGTGCTGAAGCAGCTGTGCCAGACGATCACCCGCAACGGGGCCATCGACCCGAGCACCTATTCGGGCATCTACAAGATCTTCGGCGACAAGCTCTCGGCGCTGGCCTACCACGACGGCCTGCGGGGAATCTTTTATCCCTACGATTACCAGTACGCCAAATCCATCTACGCCCGGGTGGCCGAGACCGGCGAGCCCTACGTCGGGGAAGTCGTGGACATCTACGGGGTCTGGCTCAACGGGGTGGTGCCGGTGAAGAATTCCGCCGGCGAAACCGTCGGCCTGCTGGAAGTGGGCGTGGACCAGTCCGCCCAGCGCGAGGCCAACCGCGCCCTGTTCAAGAGCACGCTCATGGACCTGGCCATGGTCCTGTTCGTGCTGCTGTTCGTCTTCTTCGAAATCGGCTTCTTCAGCTCCCACGTGATGGACCGGACCGACCGCAGCGACGCCGCGGCCGGCCAGCGCTACGACGAAGGCGCGCTGCGCTTCACGTCGTTCCTGGCCATCACGGGCGTGTTCCTGTCCGCCTCGTTCCTGCCGCTGTACATCAAGTCGCTGGCGCCGGCCGCCGGGCGCTTCCCGGACCTGATCATCGGCCTGCCGATGGTGATCGAAACGCTCTGCGGCGCGCTGGTCGCGCTGCTCTACGGCCACGTCCGCATCCGGGCGGGACTCAAGACGGACGTCGTCCTGGGCTGCCTGGCGATCGCGGGCGGCATGGTGGCCACCGCTCTGGCGCCGACCTACGACCTGCTGATCGCCGGCCGCGTGGTGGTGGGCATGGGGATGGGGTTGCTGATGATCGCCTTCCGCACGTACTTCCTGATCGAACCGGACGAAGGCAAAAAGGAATCCGGCATCATCGCGCTGACGGCCGGGGTGATCGCGGGCATCAACGTCGGCTCGGTGTCGGGCGGCATGATCGCCGCGCGGATCGGCATGCGGCCGGTCTTCGGGATCCAGGCGGCCCTGCTGGCGCTGGCGGCGGTCGCCGCGCTGGCGCTGATCCGCCCTCGCCGCCGCCCGCCGCCGAACGGCCGGGCCGCGGGCGCGCCGACGCCGGGCGCCTTCCTGCGCGACCGGGCCGTGTGGAGCTTCTTCGTCTTCATTTTCCTGCCGGTGACGGCGTGCGGCCTGTTCCTGGGCTTCCTGTTCCCGCTGTTCGCCGAGGAGCAGGGTTGCTCGATCAATGAAATCAGCTTGGCCTTCATGCTGTTCGGCGCCGCCAGCGTCTATCTGGGGCCGGCGCTGACCCGGCTGACCACGGCGCTGTTCGGCGCGCGCCGGGCCATGCCCGTCGGCGCGCTGACCATGACGGCCGCCCTGCTGCTCTTCGCCGCGTTCCAGACGCTCGGCGCCGCATACGCCACCATCATCCTCTTCGGCCTGACGGAAAGCCTGGTCTTCAACCAGGGCATGTCCTACTACTCCTCGCTGCCGAGCGTCCGCCGTTTCGGGGCGGACAAGGCGATGGGCATCTACAACGTCTTCGAGTCCGGCGGCGAAGCGCTGGGCCCGATGGTCTTTGGTCTGGCCGCGAGCCTGAGCCTGGGCCTCGGCATCGCCGCCATCGCCGCCGCGCTCGGCGCCGGCGCGGCGCTCTTCTGGGCGCTCGGCCCGCGCAACGCAGGAGACCGCCCATGAGGCTGGCGAACTGGTATCGCCGGCAACCCGTCCGGCGCAAGATCTTCATCCCGTTCTTCGCCATCACGCTGCTTTCGTCCACGCTGTTCACGATCTACGGCTTCATCCAGAACGTGAAGGCCATCGAAAACGAGATCGACAAGCGGCTGCTGATCGCCGCGCTGACGATGCCGCAGCTGCTGCCGGCGGACTACTTCGACCGGGTCCAAACCCCGGACAGCATCCCGGAAGCCGAACACTGGACCAACACGCGGCGGCTGGACACGTTCCTGCGCAACGTCGGCGGGACCTACCTGTACGCGCTGCACAAGGAAAGCAACCGCTACTACTTCGTGGCCTCCGCCGCCACGGACACGGTCTATTGGGCGGAATACACGAATCCGGCCCCGAACGTCTACGAGGTCCAGAAGACCTGGGAGCCGAACATCTCCACCACGCCCGACCCGGATTACGGCCTGCTGCGGTCCGTCGTCATGGGCCACAAGGATTCGGCCGGCCGGCGCTTCATCATCGGCGCGGACATCCACGCCTACGAGGTGGAAGCCCTCAAGCGCCGCGCGTTCCTGAACTTCTTCATGATGGGCTTCGCCAGTTTCCTGCTGGCCGTCGTGTTCAGCTACGTCGCCAGCACCGCCATCACGCAGCCGCTCACGCGCCTGTCGACCTTCACCCGCCGCCTCGTGGAGGGCGGCTTCTCCGCCGACATCCGCCTCGACGCCGGGCTGTTCCCGGACGGCAACCGGACGCTGGCCGAAACCGCGATCCTCGCCTTCGACTTCGACCAGATGCAGACCAACCTGGCCGCGCACATCGAGCAGCTCAAGCTCACGCAATCCGCCCGCGAGCGCGCGGAAAGCGAACTGCGCATCGCCGGCCAGATCCAGGAAACCTTCCTGCCCGGCCCGTTCGCGCCGGCGCAATTCGGCGGCCGCGTGCAGCTGCAAGCCGCCATGAAGACCGCCAAGCAGGCCGGCGGCGACCTGTTCGACTATTTCGCGCTCGACGATTCCCACCTGTTCTTCGCCATCGGCGACGTCTCCGGCAAGGGCATGCCGGCGGCCATGTTCATGTCGGCCGCCGTCGTGCTGCTGCGCTCCGCCGCCAAGCTCTGGCGCGATCCGGCCGAAATCCTGCGGCGCGTGAACGACGATCTCGCCCTCCGCAACGAAAGCTGCACGTTCGTCACGCTGTTCGCCGGCATTCTCGACGTCCGCACGGGCGAGATCGTCTTCGCCAACGGCGGCCACAATCTCCCGCGCCTGCGGACCGCCGCCGGCGCGGTCGCCCCCGTGCCGGCGAAGACCAACATGGTCGTGGGCGCCCTGGAGGGCCAGACGTTTTCCCGCGAAACGCTCGCCCTGCGGCCCGGCGACGTCCTGGTCCTCTATACGGACGGCGTCACCGAAGCCTTCAACGAGGCCGACCGGCTCTACGGCGAAGAACGCCTGGACCGCTGCCTCGGCGCGCTGCCGGCGGACGCCTCCGCCGCGGAAATCCTCCAAGGCGTCGTCGCCGACGTCGCCGCCTTCGCCGGCGCGCGGGAACAGTCCGACGACATCACGATGCTGGTGTTGCGCTATGCGCCCGCCGGCGCGAAAACCACTTGAAGAAACGCGGAACGATGCGGCAGAATGACGGACGCAGGCAATCCCCCGGAAAGGCGGTCCAAGATGGAACTCACCGTTGACAAGCAAACCCAAGCGACGATCGTGGCGGCCAAAGGCAAGCTGGACGCCGCCGGCGCGCCCGAACTCGAAACGCGCTGCAAGGCGCTGATCCAGGAAGGCGCCGGCCGCCTGCTGCTGGATTTCGCCCAGGTGGAGTACGTCAGCAGCGCCGGCTTGCGCAGCCTGCTCGTGCTCGCCAAGGCGGTCAAGTCCGTCGGCGGCGGGCTCGCGCTGTGCGGCCTGGTTCCCGCCGTGCGCGACGTCATGTCGATTTCCGGCTTCGACAACATCCTGCCGCTGGCCGCGGACCGCGCCGCCGCGCTGGAATTGCTGAAGTAGATTTTCCGGATCCGGCCCATGCGCGAATGGTCCATGGCCAACGACTCCGCCGACCTGGCGCGGGTGCTGGACGAGGTCGACGCCCATCTGGCGCCGCTGCCCGTCTCCCCCAAGCGCAAGTACGCGGTCCGCCTCGCCCTGGACGAACTGCTCTCCAACGTCCTCCGCTACGCCTACGACGACGACGCCCGCCACCGCATCGACCTGAAACTCGAAACCGGCGCGCCGTTCCACCTGACGATCGCGGACGACGGCAAGCCGTTCGATCCCCTCGCGGACGCCCCGCCACCGGTGCTGGACGGCCCCGTGGAAGATCGGCCCATCGGCGGACTGGGCCTGCACATCCTGAAAAAGATGGGCCTCCAGCTCGCCTACCGCCGCGAAGCCGGCCGCAACGTCGTGCGCGTGGATTTTCCGGAGGAATAGCCCCCATGCCGTCCATGCTCTACATGAGCAGCCCCATCAACGCCCTGTTGGAAGGGTTCTATCGCGACGACGTCACCATCGCCACGCTGCGCGAAAAAGGCGACTTCGGCATCGGCACGTTTAACAACCTCGACGGCGAACTGGTCGCGCTCGACGGACGCTATTTCCAGCTCGATCTCGACGGCAACGCCCGCGCGGTCGGCGACGACCTCAAAACGCCCTTTTCCACCGTGTGCCGATTCCAGCCGACGCTGACGGAAGAAATCTCCGGGCCGCTGTCGTGGGAAGCCTTCTCCGCGCAGCTGAAAACCATTCTGCCGTCCGACAACATGTTCACGGCCCTCCACATGCGCGGACGGTTCCGGTCGGTGCTGACGCGCTCCGTGCCCCGCACCGAGAACTATCGACCGCTGTCCGAAGCGACGGACCACCAGAAGCTGCGCCGCTTCGAAAACGTGGAGGGGCATCTGGTGGGCTTCTACACGCCGGGCTTCGTGCCGTCCGTCAACGTGCCCGGCTTCCATTTCCATTTCATCGACCAGGACTTCACCGCCGGCGGGCACCTGCTGAACTGCGAGCCGGAACATCTGGACGTCCGCCTGCAGGTGTTCTTCAGCATGGAACTCACGCTGCCCAAGACCCTCGACTACCTGACCGCTTCCTTCACGCGCGACGCGAAGAAGGACCTCGAAAAGGCGGAGAAATAGGCCGCGTTCAGGTCTTCGGTCTTCTGGCCGCGAGGCAGACGGCCAGCGCCGCGTTCATCAGCCACAGCGCCCCCAGATCGAATCCGTAGGTTTGGAACGTCCTGTTCCCGAGCCGTTTTTCCCCGGCCATGAAGGGCGCGCGGCCCCACGGCGATTCGGCCGGCTGGTAGACGGGGTCCGCCAGCCGCACGAAGCGTCCGCCCTGCTCGCGGATCGGATCCAACACGCCCTTGCGCCGCACCAGGTCGACGAGTTTCCGGTTGGTATTCGCTTTCACGAAGGCCGCCAAACCTTCTTCTCCATGCGCGGCGAGCAGGGCTTGCTGGATTTCGTTGCGGCGCTCCTGCGCCGCCTGGCGCGCGGCTTGCAGCTCGCGCGACCATTCGCGCAAGGCGGTTTTCAGCGACTCCAGCGCGGCGCGATCCGGCGGCCGCCAAGCCGCGACCGCGGCCGCGGCGCCGGCCAGGCGCGGCGATTCGCCTGCCAGCGCGCGGAACTCGCGGACCAGCAGCGCGCGGATTTTCTCGCGGCGCTCCGGCGCCGCCAGCACCAGCGCGTCCAGCCGGCCGAGCAGCGCGGGCACGTGGTCGTTCATGCGATAATCCAGCCCGGACAGTTCGCGGTCGGCCGCCTCGAAATGCCGCTGGTAGGCATTCGCCTGGTATTGTTCGACCGCCAGCGCCTCGAAGGCCCAGCGCGAGGCCGTCAGCTCGCCGAACCACGGCGGGCAGACGTGCGGCGCGGCGCGCGAACGCAAATCGTCGAAATCCACGATGAGCCCGCCCAGCAGCATCTGCGGCAGCAGCAGCAGCGGCAGCAGGACGTAGACCGTGACGGCGGACTTGAACCGCGCCGAGACGTTCAGGCCCAGGATGCCGCCGAAGACGGCCGCCGAAAAGAGCGCGAGCCACAGCTTGCCGAAGAAGTCCGGCACGCGCAGCATGCCGACGCCGATCGCGGCGCAGATCGCGGTCTGCAGCAGGGCCAGCCCGGCGACGCACAGGATCTTCGCGCCGGAATAGGCGCTCCAGCTCAGGCGCAGGAACTGCTCGCGCCGCAGCACGCGGCGGTCGCGCACGATTTCCTCGGCGCTGACGCTCAGGCCCAGGAAAATCGCCACGATGACCGCCATGAAGAAATAGACGGCCAAATACGGGTTGCCGCCGAGGGCATAGGTCCCGCCGGCCGCGCCGCGGCACAGCCAAGCCGTGAGACCGGCCAGCAGCGGCGGTTCCAGCAGGTTCACCAGCACGTAGGCCCGGCTGGCGAGGCGCGCGCGCAGCGTGCGGGACGCGAACACGCGGAGCTGCCCGATCCAACCGGGACGGGTCAGATGGCGCGGCGGCGGTTCGCCGGCCGGTGCGCCGGCCGCGGCCGGCGGCGGCGCGGTCTGGCGCCAGGCGTCGTGCCAGAACTCCGGCGAAAAACGGCGCTCGCGGGTGAATCGTCCGTCGGCGTCGGTCGCCTTGGATTCGATGAGCGCGAAAATCTGCTCGGGATGGACGTTTCCGCATTCGGGACAGGCCCCGCGGTCGCCGCCGGCCAGATGCGCGGCCTCGCGGAAATGCCGCGCGGCTTCCAGCGGATGGCCCATGTAGACGGGCACCCCGCCTTTGTCGAGAATCCACAAGGCATCGAACTGCCGGAACAGATTGGAGGACGGCTGGTGCACGATGGCGATCACCAGCCGCCCGCGCGCCGCTTGCGCCTTGAGCAAGCCCATCACGACGTCGGAATCCGCGGAAGATAGACCCGACGTGGGTTCGTCCACGAACAGGACGGACGGTTCGCGGATCAGCTCGAGCGCGATGTTCAGCCGCTTGCGCTGGCCGCCGCTGATGGTTTTCGACAGCGGATCGCCCACCTTGAGGTCGGCGATTTCCTCCTGCCGGAGTTCGGCCAGCATCCGGCGGACGCGTTCGCCGCGCTCGGCGGCCGACAGCCCGGCCAAGCACAGCCGCGCGTTGTAGTCCAGGTTCTCCCGGACGGTCAGGTCTTCGAAAAGCAAGTCGTCCTGCGGCACGGTGCCGACGACGCCTTCGAGCGCGGCCGGATTCCGGTGCAGATCGATGCCGTTGATGAGCACGCGGCCCGCCTGGGGCGTCAGGCTCCCGTTGAGCAGCTGGACCAAGGTGGACTTGCCCACGCCGCTGCCGCCCATGACGGCGATCAGCCGCCCGCCGGTCTCGCGGAAAGAAAAGTCCCGGATGCCGCTTTCGCCGCCCGGAAAGCGGTACTCGACGGCTTCGGCCTCGAACCGGATCGGCGCAAAGGCCGCGGCGGCGCCGAACAGCCGTTCGATTTCGCACCGGTAGACCGCCTGGCCGCCCGCGTCGCGCAGGATCGCGCCGGGTTCGAGCGGATAGAACCGGCCCGCCGCGACCGGATTGTCGTCGAGGGAAACGTCGCCCCGCAGCGCGCGGACGAAATAGCGCCCGGTCCATGGGCTGTGGAGCACGGCGATTTCGGCGCGCCAGCCGGCGCGGGCGAAGCGCCGGCACAGGCCGTCGCCGGCCCAATCCGGTCCGGCGGCGATGAATTGCCGCCACGCCGTCCATTCGGTTTCCGGTACGCGGAAAGCCTCCGCCGCGCGGGCCAGCAGGCGGTCGGCTCTTTCGCCGGCGTCCGGAAGCGCCTGGCGGACCTGCAGCGAATGGAGCAGGAACGACTGCTTTTCGTCCGGCGAGAGGACCGGCGCCAACCGTTCGCAGACGCCGGAGAGCGCGGATTCGGGCGCGGCGGAATCGGCCTGGCCCGCATAAAGATCCAGCAGATCGTTAAAAATGCCGAAACTGGGGTCTGCGCGTCTCAAACCCAGCGTGCCGACGAGATAGTCCTCCACGCGGCGAACGGCTTCGTCTTTCCGTTCCCCCGTCCGCGCGCAAAACACGGCGAAGAGGTGGACGATGCCGTTCAGCGCGTGTTCATGCATGGCGCGGAGTCCGATCCGGCGTCAGCGGACGAACTTGTCGCGCGCCTTGACGATGGCGGGCCGCAACGCATCCAGTTGCGCCGGCGCGATCTCGGGCTTGTCGCCCAGGATGACGAAGACGGAGGCCAGGAAGTTCATCCGGTCGTGCGCTTCGACCCAGCCGGCGAATTCTGGGCTGCCGCCCATGCGGTCCAGCAGCCGGTTGTAGGCCTGGAACGAGTCGCGCAGATAGGCGACGTAGGCCATGGAAGCCGGATCGTAGTTGGAGAGATAGCACAATTCCGCGGTCAGATAGAGACCTTCGAGCAGGAAGCCGTAGAGGTTGTCCGCCGCGAATTCCACGCCATCGCTGTTCTGGAGCCGGTCCTGCCAGAGCTTGCTTTGCTGCTGTTCCCGGACCAGTTGCCGCAGCCGCTCGTCGCCGCCGGGTTCGTCGATTTGCTCGAGCGCCTCGCGGTAGCGGCGCTCCAGCTCGGGCTGGGGATAGCCCACCAGTTCGAGCAACTGGCAGACGGCCTGCCCGTAGCGGGCGGCATCCGCCTGCCGGCCGAAGGTCGAGGCGTAGGTCAGATCCATCAGATACGTGCCGGTCATGATCCGCCGCCGCACCACGCCTTGGTAGCGGTCGACGTCGATGGGCGCGACGAGTTCCGGGACGTAGGACGCGCCGATCTCGCGCAAGGCCGCCATCACCTCGCCCATCTGCGGGGTTTCCTTCTCGATGGCGGCCAGGTCGTTTTGCAGCGCCTGGCGCAGTTCTTCGGAAATCTCCGCCGCCGAAACGGCCGCCGCCGTCCCCAGCAAAGCCAACCCCAGCATCCATCCGATCGCTTTCGTCTTCATGCCTGTCGCCTCCCAGTGGCGGTAGCCCGGCTGCGAGCCCCACCTCGCGGGAATGCTGAACCTTTCGCGAAATCGCGTCAATGGGGTTTTGCGCGCGGTTCGGCCGATTTCTTGCCTCGGTGAATTGACAATGTAAATGCGCCCCCCTGCCGTTGGCAAAGGCGCGCCTGGT
>DAOTNL010000070.1:0-12183 GCA_035450765.1 Kiritimatiellia bacterium
CCGTGGCGCTCTCGGTGATGATCCAGCCATAGGCGCCGCCATCGACGCTGGCTGCCCAACGATCCAGACCGCCGACGCCCGTGCCGGAACCGGCCACGCGCCCCGTGATGGTCTCGATGGTCATTTCATAGCCGGTATCCGCGACCAGCGCGATTTGGACGTAGCCCGCATCGGACAGGTTGGGAGCGGTGATGCCCCAATACGTGCCGTTGGACCGCAGGTTGTTGCCCGAGGAGGTGGCCGTCAGGCCCGCGCTGAGGCTCAGCGAAGCCGACGCGATGTTCGCATCGAGGTTCGCGCCGGCCAGCGGCATCGCGCCACTCCACTGCGTGGAGTTGCTGCCGTAGAAATTCCACGTGGCCAAGATGTCGGCCGACGCCACGGAAGCGACCGTCGCGATGACCAGAGCAATCATCAATTTCTTCATCTCTGATCTCCTTTGTGTTTTCGTTTTTTATTTTAAATCGCCGGAAGAAAATCTTCCTTCCTCAACTCGCCGTCATTTATACCGCCGATGCCAAAGGGGAGTAAAGGTTTTTCGGGGGTTTTTTTTCACATCGTTTTACCTGCTGGTTTTCGGAGGATTATTCAACGGCGCGGCCGCGCCGCCCCCGGCCGCTTCCCGCCACGGCTGGCCCTGCCGGTACCGCGCGAGGCGCGCGTGGATCCGCTCGGCCAGCGGAAACTCGCCGGCGGCCGCGGCCGCGGCCCCCCCCAGTTCAGCCGCCTCGATGGCGCCGGCGAAGTCTCCCGCGTTGGCGCGGGCCGCGGACAGCGTGTCCCAGACGCCCGCCTGTTTTTCCGGCGGGGCCGCTTGTCGCGCGCGGTCGGCCCAGCGCAACGCTTCTTCGGCCTGCGCGGAACCGTCGGGCGCGGTCGCCAGGAACCAGGCCACGTTGTTCATCGCCTCCCACTGGCGGGGATCTTCCGCCGCGCGGCGATACTCGCGCAGGGCGTCCGCGCGGCGCCCCTGCAGCAGATAGGCGTTGCCCAGCCCGTAGCGCGCGCCGCCGTCGTCCGGCCGTTGCCGCAGCACTTCCGCGAAATGGAATTCCGCCCGGTCCCACTGGCCCTGCTTGCCGAAGTAGGCCCCCAGATTGCCATGCGCCAGCAGGTTGTTTTCCGTGACGGCCAACGCCCGGCCGAACAGGCTTTCGTTGGTCCGCCAGAACGCCGTTTGCCGGCGGGCGCCCAGCGCCAGCGCCAAGACCAGCGCCGCCGCCGCCGTCCCCGCCGCCCGCGGCAGCCATCGCCGTTGCGCGCCGGCCCGGCGAACGATTTCGTCCACGCTCCAGACCGCGGCCAGGATCAAGCCGACGTGGGGCAGATAGGTGTAGCGGTCCGCCCACGATTGCCGCCCGACCTGCACCAGCCCGATCATCGGCACCAGCGTCCCCAGAAACCAGCATCCGCCGAGCGTCCACCACGGCCGCCGCCGCCGCTGCGCGGCGGCGAAGAAGCTCAGCCCCAACACGACGGCGGCCGCCGCCGCGATCCGCCAACCGGCATGGCCGCCGTCCGGATAAGGATAGAGGACCGCCAGCCCCGACGGCCAAACCAGCAGGCGGACGTATTCCGCGTAGGCCACCAGCGCGTTGGCAACGCGCGTGCCCGGCGGCAGCAGATCGAGCGACCCCACCGCGCCGCCGTGCCGCTGCACGAGAAAGGTCGCAACGGACGACGCCAGCGCCAGCGCGAACAACGGTCCTTTTTCCAGAATCAACCGGACGGCCGCGCCCCGCTTCCAGCGGGCCAGCGGCCAAACGTCCAGCAACAACAGCAGGAACGGCAGCGTCACCCACGTCGGCTTGGCCATCAGGCTCAAGGCGAATCCGCCCGCCGTCCAGAGCAACCGCGCCGGCGAACGGCCGGCATAGGCCCACAGCGCCGCCAACCCGAACGTCGCGGCCAGCACGTCCTTGCGTTCCGAAATCCAGACCACGCTTTCCGCCCGCAGCGGATGGACGCACCACAGCGCCGCCACCCACCACGCGAGCGCGCCGCGCCCCGTCAGCCGGCGCAAGACGAAAAACAGCAACCCCGCGTTCATGGCGTGCAGCCAGACGTTGACGGCGTGGTGGGCCCGGGCATCCAGGCCGAACAGTTCGACGTCCGCCATGTGCGCCAACCACGTCAACGGGTGCCAGTTGGCGGCATGGCCGGTCGTGAACGCCCACCGGACGCCGGCGGCCGTCCAGCCGCGGGCCACTGCCGGATTTTCAAACACGTACTGGTCGTCGTCGAAATAGACGAAACCGCATTGCAAAGCCCCGCCGAACGCACCCCAGACCAGAGCCAGAAGCAGCAGGACGGCGGCGGGAGTTTTCCAATCCGGCAGCGGAAGCGGTTTTGCCATGGAGCCGCATTCTCCCCGACGCGTCCGGCGGCGTCAAGAAACCATCCCGGTCTTCTCCGCCTTTCCCCTGTACGCCGCGCGGAAGGTTGCGCTAAGGTATGGACCATGTCGCGCACGCCATTCAACCGTTGCCATCTGCTCGCGGGCCTGGGCCTGCTGTTGCTGGCCCTTTGGCACGGCGGCTCGCTGTGGGCCATCGACCGCGGAATCCGGAACGTGGAAGCCCACGCGACGATGACGCCCCCGACGCCGACGGCGGAAGAGCCCTGGCGGGCCATGCGTTTCTTCGGCGATCCCGACGCCTATTACTGGTTGGCCTACGCCCGGGACCTGCGCGCTTCCGGACATTTCCGGGTGCGCCGCACCGTGGCCGACAACGCGCCGTATGGACGCGAGGTGCATTGGGCCCAGTTGCCCATCTGGAGCCTCGCGGGCCTTTCCGCCCTCTATGAGCGTCTGGGCGGCCTGCCGGCGCCGCTCGCCCTCGAATGGGCCGGCCGCACGCTCATGCCGCTGCTGGGCTTCGTCTTCTTCTCGGCGGTCCTGTGGCTCCTGAAATCGCGCCTGGATCCGCCGGCGCTCCTGCTGGCCGTCCTCGCGATGGCCTGTACGTGCCACTACGAATTCCACCCGTTGCGGCCGGACCACCACGGTTTCCAGATCGCCTTCGCCACGGGTTGCCTGATCTTCCTGCTGCGCGGCGGGCTCGGCTGGGTCCGCCGGGCGGATGGCGGCGGCGCAACAAGCCGTCTGTTGCCCCCGCCCGCCGCCGCCCGCCGCGAATTCGTGGCCGCCGGCGTTTGCGCCGGGTTGGCGCTCTGGCTGGGAGCCACCGTTTTTGCGTTCATCCTGCTGGCCATGGCGGCCGGTTTGGCGCTCAACCTGCTGCTGGCGGGCGGCGAAACTCCCGAACACGCGCGGCCGGAACCGGATTTGTTCCGCTGGTGGGGCGCGACGGGAGCGGCGACGGCGCTCCTGCTGTACGCGGTGGAGTATGCCCCGCACCATTTCGCGATGCGGCTGGAGGTCAACCATCCGCTGTATGCCCTCTGGTTCCTGGGCACGGCCGAATGCCTGCGCGCGCTCGCCCGGTGGAAGACAAACCGCGGCGCCTTTCGTTTCCGGGACGGCTTGTGCGCCGGTCTCGGCTTCTGGGCCGCCGCGAGCTTGCCGCTGCTGGTCTTGTTCGGTCCCGCGGCCTGGTATTTGCCGCGCGCCGCGCTGCTGCTGCGTCTCCACGCCCGCGTCATCACGGAATTCCTGTCGCCTCTGCAACCCAACGCGATCGGAGTTTACCTGCGGGATCCGCTGCTGGCCCAGGGCGTCTTGGCACTGGGCTGTGCGCTGTTCCTGCTGGGTGGCCGCCGGCTCCCGTTCGAGTACCGCGGATTCCTGCGGGTCCTGGCGGTCGCCACCGGCGGCGTTTTCCTGTTGTTTTGCTGGCAGGGCCGCTGGGTGCAATTCCTGCCGCCGTTCTTCCTGCTGCTGGCGGCGGTCGGATTGACGGCCTTGCGCCAACCGAACGCGAGGCTGGCTCCCCGCGCGCGACTCCCGCTGACGGCGCTGCTGACGATCATGCTGCTGCTGCAGACCGCCCAAGCCGCCCGGGTTCACGTGAGATTGGCGAGCCGCATGCTGCGCGTCGAGCAAATGGACGCCCTCTGGAACCGCTACATGCTGCAACGCAACATGCTGTTGCAATTGAAAACCGTCAGCAACGGTCGTCCCTTGCGGCTGGTCCTGCCGGTGGAAATGGCGCCTGCCGCCTACTATTTCGGCGTCGGCGATTCCATCGGATCCCTCTACTGGGAAAATCTCGCCGGTCTGACCGCGGCCTCCGAATTCCTGGCCGCCCCCATGCCGGGAGCACGCGCGCGGGAAATCGCCCGCGAGCGCGCCATCACCCACGTCGTCTCCCTGCGCACGCCCGAAGAGGCCGCCATGAGCTGTTTTTTGCTGGCCGGCCGCGACGACCCTGCGACGACCGCCGCCACGCTGGGCTACGCCATGGCCCAAGGCGGGACGGGATTGCCCGACTGGACCGCGCCGGATTACGATTTGTTGGTGGCGGCATCCCAGCCTTACTACATCTACGTTCCCGGCATCGGCCGTTGGATCACGGAAAAAGCCTCCGGATGGATCTACCGGCTGCAGCCCTGAACGGCTCCGGAAAAAACGTGATGCAACCGCGCGCCGCTGCGGTTAGTATGGACAGCATGAAGCGAATCGGCCAATGGCTGCTGGCGGGCGTTGCGGGAGCTGCGGCATCCGCGTCCGCCGACGTGGCCCGCATCGGCGCGACGACCTATCCCACGCTCCACGCCGCCGTCGCCGCCGCGCCGTCCAATGCCGTGATCGAGCTGATCGGCGACGCCGTCCTGACCAACGTCCTGTCCATTTCCCGACCGGTTGCCATCGCCAGCGACGGCGCCGTCCGGCGCATCGTCCGGACCAACGCGTTCGCGGACGACATGATCTTCGTTCAACCGCCCGGTGCCCTGACGCTGGGCACCGCAGCGGGCAGCGATGCCGCCCCCACGCTGATTCTGGACGGCGGAGCGACCAACGGCGTTGCCGGCGGATTCAGTTGCATCTTCGCCAACAAGGCCGGCGTCGTCGTCCAGCCCGGCGTCGTCCTGCGCAACTACCGGGGCTTCTATGCCCCCTTGTACGGACTGAACGAAACCAACCCGGCCGCCCTTGTGCTGAACGGCGGCCTGTTCCACAACAACGCCTCCACCAACAGTTCCGGCGGAGCGCTTTGCAGCCAAGGCATGGCCGTCTACGTGCGCAACGCCGTTTTCGCCAGCAACGCCGCCCCGCGCGGACGCGGCGGCGCCATCTACGTTGAAAACGCGGTGCTCGCGGCGACCAATCTCGTCGTCCGCGACAACGCCGCCGACGATTACGGCGGCGGCATCATGGGCTACCCGGCCAACGTCATCCTTTCTGGCGGCAGCATCTCGGGCAACTCCGCCATCAACGGGGGCGGCTACGCCAACGGGTACGGAAACCTGATTGCCGACGGCACGACGATCGCCAGCAACCAGGCCTATCACGGGGGCGGCGTGTGGTCCCACACGGGCGCCAACGAATTGCGATCCGCCACGATCCGCGACAACCATGCCGCCGGATATGGCGGCGGTCTGTATTCCACCTCCAGCGGGTATGCGCTATCCAACTGCCTGGTCGTCGGCAACGGAGCGGACAGCTACGGCGGCGGCCTCTACGTCACCCCCACCGCCAACCCGGCGTCGGCCATCGAGATCGTCGCCAGTTCCGTTTCCTCCAACGTCGGACTCTTCGGCGGCGCCATCTATTGCTCCTATGCGTCCCTCGCCGTCGCGGACTCCACGTTCGCGGGCAACCGCGCGGCCGGACCCGGCGGGGCCATTTGGCTCTTCGGCGACGCGGACATCCGCGACGTCCGCATCGCCGCCAACGTGTCGTCGAACGAAGGCGGCGGCATCTTTCACCTCGGCGGCCCCTTGGCCCTTTCGGGCCAGACCCGGTTCGAGGCCAATTCCGCCGCGGCCGGCAACGGTCTCTGGTGCTACAACGGCACCTACGAAGGCAGCAACGCGGTGCTCTCCCTCGCCGGCGGCGTTTCGTTCGCAGGTACCGACGGAATCGCTTTGCACACCAACGAGAACGCGATCTTGCTGGCCGGCGTCTTGGCCGGGCCCGGCACCGTCGCGACGCTGGTCCCGCCCGTCTATTCCAACGGGTTGCCGCTGCTGCGCGACGGATCCGGCCTGTCGTTTTCGCCGACGGCCCGCTACTACGCCAAGTTCGCCGTCGCGCCCCAACCCGCCAGCTCCACCAACTGGTTCGTCGGCACCAACGGCAACCTGGCGGCCGTCCAGCCGCCCGCGCCGCCCGCGCCGCCCGCGGGCCTGCGGGATATCGCGAGGCTGGCCACCGCGTCCAACGCCCTGCGGCTCGACGTCGATTCCGAACTGCTGAAATACGATTTCAGCCTGCAGGCCGCCGATACCGTCACCAACGGCGGATGGAATTTCGAAACCCTCCTCGGCGGCTATGCCGTCGCCACCAACGGCGCCATCGCGCTCGACGCCGCCGGGCCCCGCCGGATGTTCCGCCTGGTCTTTCCATGAGTGCCCGCAGGGCCCCAGCTCCGCGCCCCGCCCCGGTGCCGGCCGCGCCGCCGCCGCCCGCCGTCCGGCGCGCCGCCGGTTGGATCGACGCCGTCGGCGCCGTCCTGATCGCCGTCCACGTCGCCGTCTTCACGCTCCACACCGATCGCTGCGCCCGGGCGCTCGATGCGCGCGTGATCAACGCCGCGCCGGGCTTGACCGCGCCGCGGTTCTTCCTGGACAACGACTCGTATGCCTGGCTCGCCCACGCCCGCGATCTGGCGGAATCCGGCGCCGGACGCCTGCGCCACACGTTCATGGACAACGCCCCCTATGGCCGCCCCATGCACTGGAGCCATCCGCTGCTCTGGGGAATCCGCAGCCTGTCCGCCCTGTTCATGCAAATCAATTCCTGGCCGCTGGCCCGGGCGCTCGATTTGGCCGGAATCTGGATCATGCCCTCGTTCCAATTCGTCGTCTTCACGGGTCTGTTCTGCGCGTTCCGCCGCAAGCTCGGCTGGGGAGCCGCCGGTCTGTTCGTCTGGCTGGGCCTGGCGCTGGAACCGCTCTTTTCCGTGTTCTATCCGCTGAAACCCGACCATCACGGCCTGCAAGTCTATGCGGCGTTCCTCGCTTTCGTCTGCCTGTATTTCGGCGGTTTGGGCTGGACGTCCGAGGCACCCCCGCCGGTTCCTGCCGGCCGCGCGTTTCAGGCGCTTGGTCTTCCCGGCCGCGCCGGCGCCCGAAGGTGGTTCGCGGCGGCCGGCCTGCTGGGTGCGATTTCGCTGTGGCTGGGGGCCACGGTCTGGACCCTGGCGTTCGCCGTCGCGACGGCCGTCGCCGCAACGGTCCTGCCGCCGTTTGCGCCGGCCGCTGGCTCCGGGCGCCGATATGCGCCGGAACTGTGGCGAATCTGGGCCGGCACGGGAATCGCCGCTTCCGCCGGATTCTATCTGCTGGAATACGCGCCTCAGCACCTGCACATGCGCCTGGAAGTCAACCACCCCGTCTATTGGCTGACTTGGCTGGGCGTTGCCGAAAGCCTGATATTCGTCGCGCGGGCGCCGGCTTGGCGCTTCTGGCGCGGACGCGCCGCGCACGAGTGGGCGCTGGTCTTGCCGGCCGCGCTGGCGGCCGCCGCCGCGCCCGCGCTCATCCTGTTCGGACCTGCCGACTGGCACCTGCTGCGCGACCCGGTCACCTACCAGTGGAACGACCGCTTCGTCGCCGAGTTCGAGCCCGGCCTGACGTTCGCCGTTCGAAAAGCGCGGGATTTCATTTGGCCCGCCTTCGGCCTGCTGCCCGTCGCCGTCGGCGCGCTGCTGGGCCGGAAGTCCGTCCGCTTGCCCATCCCGCGCGCGTTCGGGCTCTACGTCCTGCTTTTCGGCTTGCTGTTCCTGCGCCAGCTCCGCTGGCTGCCGTTTTTCATCGTGCCGCTCGCGGCGTTCGCGGTCCTGCTGGTCAACCAGCACCTCGCCGCCGGGAAAAGGTCTTGGCTCGCGCCGGCGCTGGCCGGCGCGCTGCTGCTGAACGCCGCGCTGGCGGTCCGCTCCCGCTGGCAAATCGAAAGTTCCGCCGCGCTGGCCATCGACACCCCGGAAATCTGGGGACGGGCGCTGGCCGCCAAGCACACCGCGTTGCGCATCGGCCTCGCCGCCGGCACCAACGAATGGCGGATGATCGGCACGACCGACGACGCCCCCGCCCTCTACTATTTCACCGGCATTCCGTCCGTCGCTTCGTTCTACTGGGAAAACGTCGCCGGCTGGCAGGCGGAAATCGAATTCTACTGCGATGCGCCCGCCGGCACCCGCGCGCGCGAATTGGCCGCCGAACGCGGTCTGACGCGGGCCTTGGCGCTGCCGGCGCCGGATCGGGAATGCCTGGTTGCCATGCGGGCCGCGGCACACCCGGACCTGCCGCCCACCGCCCCGGCGCTGGCCGACTGCATGGCCCAAACCAACGCCCCGCCGCCGGTTCCCTGGATGCGGCTGGACGAGACGTTTTCCGCCGCCGTATCGGAGCGCATCCTGCTGAGCACTCCGGCCGGCTACTTCCACTTGCAAAAACCCATTGCTTTCTATGCCCTGTCCCCCGCCGCAACGGAACCCGGGACGGCCCCCTGACGGCCGGAACGCAAGCATGGCGCCCCCCACCCATCGCGTTGCTTCCGGACTGGCCATCCTGCTGGGCCTGCTGACGTTCGCTCTCTTCGCGCCGGCCGTGCGCTATGGCTTCACGGACGTGGACGACGTGCTCTACACCCTCGAAACCCCGCCGGTTGCCGGCGGCCTGTCCACCGTCCACGTCCGCTGGGCGTTCACCACCGTCCATGAATCCTGGTACAGCCCGCTGACCTGGATCTCCTTGATGGCCGATTCATCCCTGTTCGGGCCGCGGCCCTTCGGCTATCACCTGACCAACGTCTGGCTCCACGCGGCAAACGCCGCGCTGCTGGCTTGGCTGCTGTACCGACTGCTCGGCCATCCCCTTGCCGCGTTCCTCGCCGCGGCGTTGTGGGCCTTCCATCCGCTGCGCGTGGAATCCGTCGTCTGGATCGCCGAGCGCAAGGACGTGCTCAGCGGCCTGTTCTTCCTGCTGGCAACGGGGGCGTATTTGCGCTTCGCCGAACGTCCCGGACGCCTCCGCATGCTGGCGGTCGGTTTCTGGATGCTGTGCGGACTGCTCTCCAAAACCAGCGTGGTCGTTTTGCCGCCGCTGTTGCTGCTGCTCGACGCCTGGCCGTTGCGGCGCGCGCCGTTCCCGTCGTCCTTCCGCGGCCTGCGGACCTGGCTCCCGCTCGTGCGCGAAAAGCTGCCGCTGTTCGCGCTGGCGCTGGCCGGCGGCCTGCTCACGCTTTTCACCCATCGGCTCGCCCATGCCTACGCGCCGGATTTCTCCATCCCCGCGCGGCTGGCGCTGGTGGCCCCGGCCTACTGGGCCCATCTCGGCCATGTTTTCTGGCCGGCGCACCTGGCCTTGTTCTATCCAACCACGTATCCGTCCGTCCCGGTCGCGCTGGCCGCTTGGGGCGCGCTGGTCCTGCTCGTTTGGGGCGGCTGGCGCCTGCGGCGGATCTGGCCGGCCCTGTCGATCGGCGGCGCCTGGTTTCTGATCGCCCTGCTTCCCATGATCCGCGGCATCCGGTTCGATGAGCAATCGGCCTATCCCGACCGCTACGTCTATCTGCCCGCCATCGGTCTTGCGCTGGTGGTCGCCGGCGCCGATTTGCTCATGGCCCGCTTCCGGCGCGGCCGGATCTGGGCCATCGGCGCGATTTGCGCGCTGGTGGCCGCCGGCGGAATCCGGACGGCGCTCTATCTGCCCGTTTGGCGCAGTCCGGCCACCTTGGCGCCGCATTTGCTGCGCGCGGCGCCCGACCACCCGCTGGCCAACAACGTCTATGGCAAGCTGCTCGCCGCGCAATCCCGTCCCGCCGAAGCCGTTCCCTACTTCCAAAAAGCCATGCCCTGGATTCCCCGAGAGGCCGGCGCCAACTTGGCCACCGCCTGGCTGCACGCCGGCCGCCCCGCCGAAGCGCTGGCCGCGGCCGAGGAACTTTGCGCAGCCCCTCGGCCACCTCCGGACGGATTCTTGCTTCGGGGACTGGCCTTGCTCCAACTCGACCGGACCGCGGAAGCCATCCCGCCTTTGGAACGCGCCGCCGCCGAAATGCCCGCAAACCCTTTGGCGTGGCAGATGCTCTATCGCGCCCACGTGGAAGCCGGCGACGACGTCGCGGCCGCCAAAATCCTTCTGCGCCTGCGCGGGCTGGGCAACAACGATATCCGCGACTTCGACGGACTCGTGCGGACCTACGTCCGCACGTGGCGCCAAGGCAACGCGCGCCTGGCGTGGCCGTTTTTCGCCAACAACTTCAAGCGACGCCCCGACCACGTTCTGCTCCACAATGCCGCCGCCTGGCTGTTGGCCACGACGGACGATCCGCCGGCGCCGCCCGCCGAAGCCGTGCGCCTCGCCCAGATCGCCTTGGCGGCGGCCGGCCAGCCCCATCCCGTCCTGCTCGACACCCTCGCCGCCGCCCAGGCCGCCGCCGGCGATTTCGACGCCGCCGTCCGAACCGCCCGGCAAGCGCTGGCGCTGCTCGCGCCCGGCGACCCGGAAACGCCCGCGCGGCAGGCGGACATGGAACGACGGCTCGCGGGATACCGGGAGCGAAAGCCCTGCCGGGAATTTCCGCGATGAACGGTTGTCGCCCAAGTCCCCGCTGGCTGCTGCTCGGCGCATTCCTGTGGGTTTTCGGCGCGAAACTGCTCGCCATCGATCGCTTCGGCAGTTTCATTCCCTACTGGGACCAGTGGGAAGCCGAAGCGGCTTCCTTGTTTCATCCGCTGGAAAACGGAAATCTGCGCGCCGGACACCTGTTGGCCGCCCACAACGAACACCGCATTCTTTGGACGCGGCTGCTGGGTCTGGCGGAATACCGGCTGAACGGCGGCATTTGGGACCCTCTTTTCCAGCAAACCGTCAATGCCGGCCTGCACGCCTTGGCGTTGACGCTGATCCTGGCCTGGCTGCGCCGGGAATTGCCGCCGGACCGTTTCCGTCCGCTGGTCCTGTTCGCCTTGCTGTTCGCATTGCCCTTCGGCGCGGAAAACACGCTGCTCGGTTTCCAGTCGCAGTTCTATTTCCTCCTGCTGTTCGGTGCGGCCGCCATTCGCGGACTGACCGCGGCGCCGCCGCTGGCACCCCGCTGGTGGCTGGGCGCGCTCGCCTTGGGAGCGGCATTCTTCTCCGTGGCCTCGGGATTCCTGGCCGCGCCGGCCGTGGCCGCCGTCTACGTCTTCCAGATGCTCCGGGACCGGCGGCTCGTTCCGCGGCAGCTCTGCGCGCTGGCGTTGCTGCTGGGTTATGCCGTCGTGGCCTGGCGGTTCACGCCGGTGGTGGCCGGCCATGCCGGCTATCAGGCCGCCGGCCCGCTTGATTTCGCGCGCACGCTGGCCAAAGCCTTGGCGTTTCCCTTCTGCGAAACGCCCCTCCTTGCGCTGTTCATGCAAGGACCCTTGCTCGTGCTCGGGTACCGTCTGCTGCGCCCCGGCGCCGGCCGCGCACAGGCCGCGCCGCCCTGGTTCCTCGCGGGTGCCGCGTTCTGGGTGTGGCTGAACGCCGCCGCCACGGCCTTTGGCCGCGGCGCCGGCGCCCCCGCGCCCGAATCCCGCTACATGGACACGTTGTTCATCGGCGTGCTGCTCAATGCCGCCGCCACGCTGCACGTGTCCGCAACCGGGTGTCCGCGCGGCCTGAAAACCGCCGGACGGATCTGGCTGGCCGTGGCCGCCATCGGTCTCGCCGGAGTTTTCTGGATCCGCACCCGCCCGGTCGTCGTCTGGTCGTCTCAATTGCGGAAAATCGAAGAGGCTCACACCTTGCAGTTCATGCAAGACGGCGATCGGGCCCGTCTGGCCGCGCTCCCGTTCAACGCCATCCCCCATCCCTCGGGCGAACGCCTGGCCGTTCTGCTCGAAAACAAAACGGTGCGCGCCCTGCTGCCGACGCCGCTGCGGGACGCCCTGCCCGCCGTCAAAACCAACGTCTGGTGCTTCCTGGAACGAGGTGCCGCCCCCGACGTGCCGACCCGGCCATTCGAAACCGTCTGGGGCAGCTACGGCCCCGGCGGGCCAGCCTGGACCGGCGAACTCGCGCTGGATTTCGATCCGCCCCGCAAAGGCGGCTTCCTGGAAATCGCCGTGGCCGGCCGTCTTAGTGACC
>DAOTNL010000071.1:0-12124 GCA_035450765.1 Kiritimatiellia bacterium
CCGGCCAGTTCGCGGGCAGCATCGACTACACGCCGTGGCTGCCGACCGACCCGAACGCGCCGTAACGCGGCGCAACGCGCCTCCGCAACGAACGGGGCCGGGCAATCGCCCGGCCCCTTTCCTTTTCCCTGTCGCGCGGCTTGCTCAGCCCGCCGCCGTGCCGATCTTGGACCCCAGCGCGGCCTCGGCGATGCTGCGGCCGTCGCGCAGGCGCGGCGTCACGCGCGGCACCCACATCATGCGCCGCTTGGCGCGCAGCACCATGTGGTGGTCCGGCAGGAAAAAGAAAATCCCGTCGAGCACCCCGGCCAGCCAGAACACCGGCGCGAAGGCGGCGAAAACGGCCGCGGCGCGCTTCAGCCGCCGCGCGTCCAGCGCCGCCGGCTCGCAGGAGGCCGGGATCAGCCCCGCGAACAATTCCGCCAGCAGGTTGGCGAATTCGGTGAAGAACCGGCCGTAGCCGCTCGTTTCCTGCACGTCGAAACCGTCCTTGAGCACGTCGAAGAGTTCCGCCGGCGTGAAGCCCGGCCGGACCATGGGACGCGTCGGATCCGTCAGCCCCGCCCATTTCCGGAACAGCTCCACCAGCGTGCGCCGCTTGCGCCGCACGTGCAGGATCAGCCGCGTCCGCGAACGCATGATCCGGTGCAGCTCGGCCATCAGCGCAGCCGGCTTGTCGACGTATTCGAGCAGATCGCTGGCCACGATGGCGTCGAAGGCGGCGTCTTCGAACGGCAGCTGCGGCAAATCCGCCAGGTGGATGCGCCCCACGCCCGCTTCCGCCAGCAGTTCCGCGTGCGTCTCGGAGGCCGCCAGGCTGGTCCAGGAAGCCCCCCCGCCGCCGCCCGCGTTCTGCATGGCCACGCCCAAGGCGTCGTCCGCCGTCGTCTCCAGCACTTCCTGTCCCTTGATCTGGTCCAGCAGCCGCATCGACCGCGCCAGCAGCTTGCGGCGCAAAGGCGACCGCAGGAAGATCTTCATCCGCAGCTGGACGACTTCCGCGGTGACGGGACTGGAAGCTTCGGCGCTCATTTCGGCCGGAAATATGCCATCGCCTCCCGCCGCTTGTCCAGTCCCGAACCCGCCGGCGGACCTCCGGCCAACCCGGTGGCGCGACGCTTTTCCTTGCCGCGGGGCCGAAGTCGGGGCATGATTCCGCCCATATCGATTCCCGGCCAGGCGGCTCCGGCCGCGTTTTCCTTGGGATGCTTCCGCCATGATCCGATCGTTCGTCTTCAGCCAAGGCAAGTTGATCAACCAGGACCTCTCCCTGGATCTCCTGCGCGTCGTCCGGTTCGACGACGACGTCCAGATCTGGGTGGACATGGAAAAGACCACCCCGGAGGAGAACAAGGCCGTCCTCGAAACCACGTTCGACTTCCACCCCCTCGCCATCGAAGACTGCGTGGCCGTCAGCGAGCGCCCCAAGATCGACGACTACGACAACTACGTGTTCATGGTCATCCATGCCGTGGACTACGTCAACAGCCGCCACGTCTTCCGCACCACGGAACTCAATCTCTTCATCGGCCGCAATTTCCTCGTCACCTTCCACGACGAACCCCTGCGCAGCGTTGCCGTCGTGGCCGAGCGCCTCCAGAAAAAAGGCCACGCCCTGCCGCGCTCGCCCGACCTGCTGGCCTACCAGATCCTCGACCAGCTCTTCGACAACTACCAGCCCGCCCTCGACGAGCTTTCGGCCGAGCTGGCCTCGATGGAGCACCGCGTGCTGACGGGCGAAACCCGCGACGTCCTGGCCGAGGTCGTCAATCTCCAGAGCGAGGTGCAGCGCCTGCGGCAGATCATGGCCCCGCAGCGCGACGTCATCGCCCGCATGATGCGCGGCGAATTCCCGAAGGTCATCCGCTCCCAGCTCGTGCCCTACCTGCGCGACTTGCAGGACAACCTCTCCCGCATCGGCGACCTCGCCGAAACCTACCGCGAATCGCTGACCAGCACCCTGCAGATCCATCTCAACCTCCAGCAGATGTCGATCAACCGCGTCATCAAGGTCCTCACGATCCTGGCGACGCTTTCGATGCCCATCCTGCTCGTCACCAGCTTCTACGGCATGAACATCCAGCACATGCCCAATACCGAATGGCCGAGCTGGGGGTGGGCCTACCTCTACATCTTCGGCCTCAACGGCCTGCTCATCTGGCTGCTCTACCGCCTCATGAAACGCCACAACTGGCTGTAGAAGGGAGTCCCGCCATGAACGTCCGCATGTCCGCCATCGCGTTGGCCCTCTTGGCCGTCTCCGGATGGTCCACCGCCGTTTCCGCCCAGCAGCGCATCGAATTCCAGCGCCAGAAGTTCGACCGTTCCCGCTTCGAGCGGGCGGGGCAGCCCGCCGCGCCGGCGCCGGCCGCCGAACCCGTCGGCACGTGGCCGCCGCCGGCGGCCGCCGGCGCGCCCGCCCCCATGGCCACGGAAGCGCCCGCCGCGGTTTCGGCGCCCGCGACGGGATTCCCCACCGAGGCTCCGCCCGCGCCGGCCGAATTCGGCGCCGCTCCCGCCGGCGCGGTCCGTTCCGGCCCGCCGCCGTCCTATCCGGCCGGCGCCACGCCCGAGGAACGCGCCGTCATCGACGCGCCGCTCTTCGACCAGGTGCCCAGCAAGTGGTTCAACAACGCCAAGGACTACCCCGAACTGGTCGAGTTGCAGAAGAAAACCGGCGCCTGCATGCTCGTCTACTTCAAGAACCCGTCCGTGCCCAACGAAAAAGGCCTGTGCAGCTGGTTCGAGAAAAGCATCACCACCGACATCGACTGGCGCAAGGCGATGAAGTACTTCATCAAGCTCGAAATCATCCTGCCCGGTCCTTCCGCGGTGCGGGATCTGGCCGCCCAGTTCCGGGTGGTCCGCACGCCGTCCATCTTCGTGGTCAAGCCCACCGGCGGCATGCCGTACCGCCTGCCGGTGTTCTCCTATCCCGAGGGCGGCGGCCGGCCCACGCCCATCCCCGTGCCGGACGTGCTCGCGTCGCTCAAGGCGCAGTGCACGCCGGCCTACCAGACGCTCTTCTAGGCCGCATGGGCGGCACCGTCCAGTTCCGGGCCATCGCCCGCCTCGCCGCGCTCGAGGCCATCCGCCGGCCCGTCTTCCTGCTCGTCAGCCTGTCGGTGCTCGCCGGCATCGTCGCGCTGCCGCTGCTGCTCAACTACACCTTGGGCGATTCCGCCCGCATGGTGCGCGACAGCGCCCTCGCGCTCTACTTCGCGGGCGGGCTGCTGCTGGCCGCCCAAGCCGCCGGCGAAGCCCTCGCGCGCGAGCTGCGCCGGGGCACCGCCGCCGCGGTGCTGGCCAAGCCCGTCGCGCGCGCCACGTTCTTCCTCGCCAAGGCCGCCGGCGTCGCCGGCGCGCTGTTCCTGTATTCCCTCGCCGCCTGGGCCGCCGCGCTGCTGGCCGCGCGCGCCGGCGCCGACGACCTGCGGCTCGACTGGGCCGCCGAGCTCCCCGCGCTGCTGGCCATCGTGCTCGCGCCGGCCGTCGCCGGCGCCTGGAACCACCGCACCGGCCGGCCGTTTTCTTCCGCGGCGTTTTTCCTGCTGCTGGCGTTCCTGCTCGCCGCGCTGGCCGTCGCCGCGTTTTTCCCGACGCCGCTCGAACGCCTCGCGTTCCCGGCCAACTTCGCCTGGCCGCTGCTGGGCGTCGGCCTGCTGCTCTACTTCGCCCTCGGCATGGCCGTCGCGCTGGCCGCCGCGCTGGCCACGCGCCTGCCGGTCACGCCCGTCCTGCTGGTTTGCGCGGGGCTGTTCCTCTTCGGGCTCATGGCCGACTACTTCCTCGGCCCGCACCTGGCCGATTCCTGGGCCGCCCGCGCCGCCTACGCCCTCCTGCCCAACGTCCAGGCCTTCTGGCTGCTCGACGCCCTCGACGGCGGCGCGCACGTCCCCGCCGACTACCTCGCCGCCGCCGCCGCCTACGCCGCCGCCTGGTCCGCCGCCGCCCTCGCCCTCGGCGTGGCCTCGTTCCGCCGCCTGGAGATTTCCTGATGCGCGACGCCCCCAAAGTTTTTACGTGCTACGTAAAATCCGCCGAAAGTTTTTACGTTCCACGTAAAACCCGGCGCAAAGTTTTTACGTGCTACGTAAAATTTCCCCAAAGTTTTTACGTTCTACGTAAAATCCGCTAAAACTTCTTACGTTCCATGGAAAACCCGCCCGCCATCCAAGCCGCCGACCTCCGGAAAACGTTCCGCGATTTCTGGCGCCGGCCGCGCGTCGAAGCCGTCCGCGGCATTTCCTTCGCCGTGCCCGCCGGGCAGGTCTTCGGGCTGCTCGGCCCCAACGGCTCGGGCAAATCGACCACCATCAAGATGATCCTGGGCCTGCTGTTCCCCACGGCCGGCCGGCTGGAGGTCCTCGGCGACTCGCCGCGGGCCGTGGCCGTCAAGAGCCGCATCGGCTACCTGCCCGAGGAGTCCTACCTCTATCCCCACCTCACGGCGGCCGAGACGCTGGCGTTCTACGCCCGGCTGTTCCGCCTGCCGGCCGCCGTCGCGCGCGAGCGCATCGAACAACTCCTCGAGATGATCGGCCTGGCCCACGCGCGCAACCGGCCCGTCGGCGAATTCTCCAAGGGCATGGCCCGCCGCATCGGCCTCGCCCAGGCGCTGCTCAACGATCCGGATCTCGTCATTCTCGACGAGCCCACCGCCGGTCTCGACCCGCAGGGCACGCGGCAGGTCAAGGATCTCATCCTCGCCCTCGCCGCGCGCGGCAAGACCGTGCTGCTGACGTCGCACCTGCTGGCGGACGTCGAGGACGTCTGCGCGCAGGTGGCCATCCTGTTCAACGGCCGCCTGCTCGCGCAGGGCACGCTCGACGCTCTCCTCGCGCAGAAGGACAAGACCACGCTGACGTTCCCGACCCCGGCCGATCCCGCCACGCTGCGCCAGGTGCTCGCCGCCGCGCGCGCCGCGCTCGGCGCCGAGCCCAACGTCGACCATCCGCGCCAGGCGCTCGAACCTTTTTTCCTGCACGTCGTGCAGGCCGCCGCGCGCGACGGCGCCGCCTCCGGCGCGGTCCCCGCCGCGCCGCTGGCGCCGTTTCTCCAGAAATAGGCTTGCGTCGACCGCGCAAGACGCCTATTGTCCCTCGCTTGTTTGAACTAGCACAAGAAGGAGCATGAACCATGGCCAAGATTGATTTTGGCGGAACGAAAGAAAACGTCGTCACGCGCGCGGAATTCCCCCTGAAGAAGGCCCAGCAGGTCCTCAAGAACGAAGTCATCGCCGTCATCGGCTACGGCGTGCAGGGCCCGGCCCAGTCGCTGAACATGCGCGACAACGGCATCAACGTCATCATCGGCCAGGACCCCCGCTTCAAGGGCGACTGGGCCCGCGCCGTCAAGGACGGCTTCAAGCCCGGCAAGAGCCTGTTCGACGTGGAAGAAGCCTGCAACAAGGCCACCATCATCATGATGCTCGTGAACGACGGCGCGCTGAAGTACGTCTTCCCGCGCGTGAAGCCCTACCTGACCAAGGGCAAGGCGCTGTACTTCTCCCACGGCTTCGGCTGGGTCTACCGCAAGCTGACCGGCGTGGACGCCCCGAAGGGCGTGGACGTCATCATGGTCGCCCCCAAGGGTTCCGGCACCTCCGTGCGCCGCAACTTCCTGGCCGGCGTCGGCATCAATTCCAGCTTCGCCGTCGAGCGCGACGCCACCAAGCGCGCCCGCGAGCGCACCTTGGCCATCGGCATCGCCGTCGGTTCGGGCTACCTGTTCCCGACCACGTTCGAGCATGAAGTGACCTCCGACCTCGTCGGCGAGCGCGGCGTGCTCATGGGCGCCCTGGCCGGCATCATGGAAGCCCAGTACGACGTGCTGCGCAAGAACGGCCACAGCCCCTCCGAAGCCTTCAACGAGACCGTCGAGGAACTCACCCAGAGCCTCATCCGCCTCGTGGACGAAAACGGCATGGACTGGATGTACTCCAATTGCTCGGCCACTGCCCAGCGCGGCGCGCTCGATTGGAAGCCCCGCTTCAAGAAGGCCGTCCTGCCCGTCTTCAACGACCTCTACAAGGCCGTGAAGAGCCAGGCCGAAGCCAAGCGCGTCATCAAGGTCTGCGGCGCCGCCGACTACAAGAAGAAGCTCGACGCCGAACTGGCCGAAATGGGCAACTCCGAGATGTGGCGCGCCGGCGCGGCCGTCCGCTCCCTGCGTCCGCACGAGAAGGCCAAGCACAGCACGGTCGGCGTCAAGGGCCGCGGCAAGAACTGAGGTTCCCCGCCCCCTCCGCCCGCCGGGTTCGCCCCCGGCGGGCTTTTTCATGCCCCGCCGGCGCATGCAGCGCCAGCCGGCGGGAATCACCGCCGGCCGGCCTGGATCGCCGCGACCACGCCTTCGGCCATTCGCTTGCGGACGTCGGCGGGCACGCCGGCCACGTCGGCGGCCAGCGTCCCGTCGCGCGCGATGGCGAACATCCGCGGCAGCTTGCCCACCCCGAACGCCACGGCGGCCTTGTGGCGGGGATCCAGCAGCACGTCGATCGGCAAGGCCCGGTCCTGCTGCTCCAGGAACCGCGCCAAGGCGAAGCCCGCTTTCTTCGGACACACCAGCACCAGGTAGAAACGGACCTGCCCGCGCAACGCCGGACGCTCCGATACCTTCCGGGCCACTTCCACGAACGCCGCCACGGCCGGATCGCCGGCCTCGGCTTCCGGATCCACGAACAGCAGCGCGGCCGCCGACCGGCGCGCGTCCGGATATCGCGGATCGGTGCCGTAGACCTCGGCCAGGAATTTGTAGCTGTCGCCGGACGAGGTCAGCAGCGTCGGCGCGGGCGCCGGCGCGCCGATCCGCACGGGCGGCGCCGCGATCGCCGCGCTGGCGGCGAAAACCAATCCCCATCCGATCATCCGCGCGAGTTTGCTGTTCATGGTGCCCTCGACCTTTCTTCTTCCGCATCGTGGCACTCGGCGCCGCCCGCGGCAAGCTTCCGTTGCGCCGCGATCGCCGCCGCCGCCAGATTCAAGCCCGCGACCAGTCCCAGCGTCGACCGCGTGCCCAGCACCGGAATGGCCCACAGCCCCACCAGCAAGGCCGCCGCGCAGGAGCCCGCCAGATCGACGGCGTACACGACGCCGGCGCGGCGCTGCCCCGCCGGCTGCCCGGCCAGATGGATCCGGTTGGCGACGGGAAATTCGTAGCCCGCCAGCCCGCCGAGCGCCGCCGCCCAGGCCAAAAACGCGATTTGCAGGCCGGCTTCCGAGCCGGCTCCCGCCGATTCGATCCAGCGCAGGAACCCGATCAGCGCCGCGCCGCAAATGGCCATGAGCAGGTGGATCACCGCCAGCGTGCCCGGACCGGCGCGCGCGCAGCGGCGCGTGGCCAGCGCCGCGCCCAGCGCCATGCCGGCCATCAGCGCCGCCAAAATCAGGGCCAGCTTGTAGTAGAGATAGCCGCATTGGGCCTGGAACGCGATCAGCAGGACGAGTTCGCCGGCCATGAGCGAGAAGCTGCCGAGCCCCATGCCCCACGTGCCGAGGCGCCGCGTCCGCCGGCTCCGCACGGAAACCGCCATGGCCAGCGCGGCGGCGACCGCCGCGGCCGCGCCCCACGGCCAGGTCGTTTCGCCCAAGCGCGCGGCGATGGCCGCCGCGCGCGGATGGAACGAGCGCAGCCAATAGACCAACTGGTAGTGGCACGCGATCGGTCGGCCGTCGCGGTTGATCCGGGCGGCGGTCTGGGAATCGAACGCCGCGCGCACCTGGGCGATGCGGTCGGTTTCCAGCCGCAACCGGATCGCCGGCGGAATCGCGAAATCGTTGTCCAGCCCGCGCTGCCCGTAGCGCGCGAGCCACACGTCCGCCGCCGGCGGCGGGGCGGGCTCGGCCGTCGCCAAATAGAGGAGTTCGTAGTCGGGCAACAGCGCCACGCCCCCGAATTCCGCGCGCAGGGTCTTGTAGATCGACGCCCCCAGCCGTTCCAGTTCCGGACCCAGATAGTCCGGCGCGAACGCCAGCCGCATCGCCAGCACCCCGCCCGGCGCCAGATGCCGGCGGACGTCGCGGAAGAATTCCTGGACGTAGTAGCGGTTGATCAGCGTCGTGGCCGGGTTGGGCAGATTGACGAGCACGACGTCGTAGTTGCCCGGCGCCGCGCGCTTCAGGAAATGCCGGCCGTCGTCGAACGCGACGCGCACGCGCGGATCGGCCAGCGCCGCGCGGCGCGCGGCGGCGCCGTATTTCCGCGCCAGCGCGATCCAGGCCGGATCGAGTTCGACGTAGTCCACCCGTTCCGGAGCATGCTTGAGGATCTCGCCCAGGACGCCGTTGAACCCGCCGCCGATCAGCAGGACGCGGCGCGGCGCCGGATGCGCCAGCAGCGACAAGTGGGCCAGGGTTTCGCTGGCCTGCGGCTCGTTTTCGGCCCCCAGCAGCAATCCGTTTTCGTGGTAGTTGAGTTGGCGGTCCAGCGCCGTGACCGCCAGATGGCCGTAGACGGATTGCCGCGACTCCACGAGAACCTGGCCCGGGAAGCGCCAGGCTTCCAGCCGGCGGCCGATCCGTTCGCCGCGAAGCGCCGCGGGGGCCAGCGCCAGCAGCGCCGCCACCAGCGCCAGGCGCAATCCGATGCCGCGCGAACCGCCGGCGGCGCACAAAAGGTAGCCGGTCGCGACGTTCAGGAGTCCCAGCAACCCCGCCACCCGGACGGGATCGAGCAAGACCCCGGCCCAACTGAAGAGCAGCCCGCCCAGCACGAATCCCGCCGTTTCAAAGGCATAGCCCCGCCCAGCCGCACGTCCCGTTTCCGAGGGACGGCCGGATTCCCAGACGCGAACGCCGACGGCGAACTGCAGGCCCAATCCGAAACAAAAGGGCGCCAGCACGCCGAACGAAAACGCCATGGCCGGCAACAGATCCGGCACGGCCCCCGGCAGCGTGCCCAGCAGGAGCCGACTGGCCCGGATCAGCAGGAACGTCGCCGGCAGCGCCAAAGCCGCCCAGAGATGGGCCCGGGCCAGCGAACGCGGCGTTTTCTCCGCTCGCCCGATCCGCCCGCCCCAACCGGCGCCCAGCGCGCTCCAGAACAGCCAGCCGAACAAGGTCCAGCCGATGAAAAACTCGTTGCCGGAAAAGACGAACGCCAACTCCCGCACCAGCAGCACCTGGCCGACCAGCGCGGAGACGCCCAGCGTCACGAACGATCCTGCCACGGCCCGGTTCATGGCGTCATCCTAACCCCGCGGCCGGGCCGACGCCAACCCGAAACGAAACGGTTGACCAGAATCCCCCTTTTCCGTTGGCATGCGCCTTAATCAAATCGTTATCTTCTCCCTTACCCCGCGAGGCATTCCATGAATTTCCAAGACTCTTTCCGCCCCCTTTCCCGCGCTCTTTTCGTCTATGCGTGGACGCTTGTCTTGGCGGGCGGCGCTGCCGCCGCGGATCTGTTCGAAAATTTCGACGCCGGCACCACCTTGCCTGCCGACTGGATCGATGGGGGTACGGTCAACGATGCCGATGCGACCCACGTGCAAAGTGCCCCCAATTGCCGCGCCTTGGGATCGAACGACACCTTGCAAACGCCCTTGGTGGATTTTCCCACGAATTTGTCGTTCTACGTGGATGCCAGCAGCAGCGGCAACGGAAAATCCGCCACCGTGGACTACAGCGTCGGCGGCGGCGCCTGGATCTCCCTCGGCAGTTTCGCGGTGAGCACCGCCGGCGCGACCCAGAACTTTCCCCTGAATGCATCGCCCAACCTGGCGGGCAGCGCGAACGTCCGCTTCCGTTTCAATTCCACATTCAACACCTGGTATCTGGACGACGTCGCCGTGACCGTCCTGAGCGGTCCCGCCGAAGACCCCAATCTCTCCGTACCTTCTTCCCTCGCCTTTGGTGAAATCCTGCCCGGCAGCGCGGTCACCCAGACGCTGGCCATCGCGAATACCGGATCGTCGAACACCTTGCTCCTTTCTTCGTTTTCTTTCGCCGGCGGCGACGCGGGGAAATTCGCGCCCGGCGCCCTGCCGGCGTCGCTCGCGCCCGGCGTCTCGACCAACATCCGCGTGGTCTACAATCCCGGCGCCGTGACGGGCGTTTCGCATACCGCCACGTTCAACCTGGTTTCCAGCGATCCCTCCACGCCGACGAACCCCATCGTCTTCTCAGGCTCCACCGTCGGCGCGTCGCTGACCATTTCCAACGTTCAATTCAGCGTTTCCGGCGCTTCGCCTCAAGCCGGCAACCGCGTGACTGTTTCGGGCATCGCCACTTATGCCGATCCCAGCGGCTACGCGATCGCCGACGCCGGCGGCGGCCCGTGGAGCGGCATCTACGTGAGCGACGTCTATCACCGCCCCGATCCCGGCGACCTCGTCCGGCTCAACGCCCTCGTGCAGGAATCCGGCGGGCTGACCCAGCTGACCACCGTCTCGAACTACGTCGTGCTCGCCACGAACCAATCCGTGCCCGTGACGGCCATCCGCGGCAACCAGCTCGCCACCGAGGCCTACGAAGGCGTGCTCGTACGGATCACCAATACCGTCGTCCAAAACACCAACTACAACAGCGGCAAAACCTACTGGCAGGTCTCCGACGGCTCCGCCAGTTTCCTCGTCGGCACCCGCGCGCCCTACCGCTACGTCTGGACCAACAATGCCCGTCTCACCGCCATCCGGGGCCTGTCCTTCACCAATTTCATTTCCCCGCGCTTCGACGCCGATTTCGAAGGCCGCCCCGTTTTCGAATATGCCCTGCGCGGCCTCGTCATGACCCCCGACGGCCCCCGCACGAACTGGACAGTCCACGTCCGCGACGACGAGATCCTCGCCGTCACCAACGTCGCCATCCCCGGCGTCACCAACGTGGATACGGGCGGGATCATTTACCCCGGCCTGTTCGACGTCCACAACCATCCCGCCTACAATTCCTTCCCCACGCTGATGTTCAACAACTTCCCCTACGGTCACCGCGACGAATGGGGCGAGACCGACCAAGAATATACCGACTGGAAGGCCAAGCGCTCCACCCTGCGCAGCGCCTCCGGCGACAGCGCCAACGACGGCATCACCAAGTACGGCGAAATCCTCGAACTCATGGCCGGCTGCATCGCCATCCAAGGCCAGAGCAACTCGCAAAACGAGCATGCATATCCAGGCGTCATTCTCTACAACGTCGAGCAATTCCCCTCGCGGACCTGGCAAGACATCTTCCCGTGGACGAGCACGGTTTCCGAGCGCACCAATCTTCTCGCCAAGATCGCCGGCGGCAGCGTCAACGCCACGATGATCCACCTCTGCGAAGGCACCGATACCGTCGCCCGGGCCCAGTTTACCCAATGGCGCGACTGGGGCATGCTGAACGAAACCGTCGCCATCATCCACGGCGCGGCCCTCCAGGCCGCCGATTTCGCCCAGATGGCCGCCGTCGGCGCCAAACTCATCTGGTCGCCCATGTCGAACATGAAGCTCTATGCCGGCACCGCCAACGTCAGGGCCGCCAAGCAGGCCGGCGTGACCATCGCCATCTCGCCCGACTGGACCCCCAGCGGCTGCTACAACATCCTCGAGGAACTCGGCTACGCCTGGCAGCTGAACACCACCCTCTTCTCCAACGCCTTCACCGCGCGCGAAATGGCCGACATGGTCACGATCAACGGCGCCAAGTGCGCCGGTCTCGACGGCCATTACGGCAAGATCGCCGTCGGCTACAATGCCGGCCTCTGCGTGATCGAAGGCGACGGGGCCGACCCCTACATGGCCCTCATCCGCGCCCGGCCGCCCCAGGTCCTCCTCACCATCGTGGACGGCACGCCCCGCTACGGCGAGCCCGCCCTCATGTCCGCCCTCGGCGTGACCGGCGAAAGCGTCACCGTCAAAGGCCGGGCCAAGAAGCTCAATATCGCCTTCGTCCACCCCTTCCTCCAGTACAGCCAGCACACCTTCGCCACCATCCGGACCAACCTGATGGCGGCGCACGGCACCCTGACGCCCAGCGGCGAACTCGATCGCGACGAACTCCAGTTCCTCGATCTCGCCCTGCTTCAAGGCAGCCACGATGACGACATCCCGCCCTTCCGCGCCGACAGCCCCTTTTCCTCCGCCCCCTCCACCACCGTCACCAACGACGTCGGCGGCAACCTCGCGATGAGCTTCCGCTACCAGGAT
>DAOTNL010000072.1:0-12053 GCA_035450765.1 Kiritimatiellia bacterium
CGAGCGCCGCGTGGCCTGCGTCAAGTGCGGCAAGCCCATCCGCTACGAAGCGGCCAAGTGCCCGTTCTGCCTCGCGGCCCAGCCCGCCATCGTGGACATTGAAAAGCTGGACACCGACGGCGACGGGATTCCCGACAAGGTCGAACTGAGCTTGGGACTCGATCCGCAGAATCCGTCCGATGCCGCCGGCGATTTGGACAACGACGGGTTCACCAACCACGAAGAACTCAATGCCAAGACGGATCCCAAGGATCCCGCGGACTTCCCGGATCCCATCGTCAAGCTGCGCGTGGCCGGCATCCGCCCCGTGCCGTTCTACCTGCGGTTCGTCACCACGTCCACCTTGGGCGACGGCTCGATCCGCTTCCAATTGAACCTGCAGACGCTGGAGCGCACCTACTTCGTGAAGCCCGGCGACGTGGTGTTGGGCTACAAGGTCGAGAACTACAACCCGGCGGGGCCGGCGGGCGAGACCATCACCATGGTCCGCCAGTCCGACAAGCGGCCCGTCGCGCTCGTCAAGGGCAAGCCCGTCACCGAGCAGGAACTGGCCATCTTGTTCGTTTCCCTCATCGACAAGCAACGCCTGCCCGTCCAGCGGCTTAACGACGTCTTCGCGTACCGCGGCGCGGATTACAAGGTCGTTGACATCCGCCGCGATAACGTAGTAATTCAAAGCGCGAAAACCGGCGAAAAAGTGACGGTTCCCCTGTGGACTCCCGAAGAGCGGGCGACGATGCTGGGCCAGCCGAGCGCACCGGCGCCCGCGGCGGGTGCCGCTCCCCAGGCGCCGGCGGCGGCCGCCGCGGCCTCATCGGTGTGGTGATTTAGCAAATGACGGTTAGCGACAACAAGACGTTGGATCGGACGAGGAAATCCCTTCGTCCTCGTTTCAGTTCCAAGGAGGAATCCCAGATGAAATGGTGCATGGTTGCGGCGATGGCGGTGTCTTTCTTGTGCGGTGGCATGGCGTTCGCCCAGGACGACGATTTCGATCTGGATGCCCTGCTGGGCGACGTGGGGACGGCCGCCGAAGCGCCCGCCGAAGCCGCCGCGCCGGCCGCGGAAGAAGCGGCCGCGGAAGCGGTCGCCGCCGCTGAACCGGCGGCGGAAGAAGCCGTCGCGGAAGCCGTCGCCGCCGTTGAACCGGCCGCGGAAGAAGCCGTCGCGGAAGCGGCGGAAGTCGCCGAAGCCGCCGCCGATCCGTTCTCCGATTTCGCCGCCGAAGAAGCCGCGCCGGCCGCGGAAGCGGTCGCCGCGGAAACGGCGGAACCCGCCGAAGCCGCTGCCGATCCGTTCGCCGGCCTGGAAGCCGCACCGGTTGCGGAAGAAGCCATGCCTGCCGCGGAAGAAGCTGCCGCCGATCCGTTCGCTGGCCTGGAAGCCGCGCCCGCCGCGGAAGAAGCCGTTGCCGATCCGTTCGCCGATCTCGAAGCCGCGCCCGCCGTCGAAGAAGCCGCTCCCGTCGCGGAAGAAGCCGTTCCGGCGGCCACCGACGACCTGCTGGGCGATTTGTTCGCCGAAGAACCCGTTGCGGAAGAAGCCGCGCCGGTCGTCGAAGAAGCCATGCCCGTCGAAGAACCGGCGGAAGAATCCATGGAGGCCGATTTCGGCGATTTCGGCGGCGAACTCGAAGCCGCCCCGGCCCCCAAGAAGGCGGGCAAGGACATCGCCAAGCCGGCGCCGGCCGAGCTCAAGAAGATCGCCAAGGAAACCGCGCGGCAGGAGGAAATCCGCCGCCAGGCCGCCGAAGTCGATGCGCTGAAAGCCTCCGACGCCGGTTTCGCCGCCCTGAGCCAAGGCGACTACGTGGCGGCCGAAAAGTCGCTGACCGACGCCTTGAACAATCTGCCCGACCGGCCCCAGAACGCGCCCGTGCGCGACCAGATCGCCAAGGGCCTGGCCGAGGCCCAGTACCTGCGCGCCTACGGCATGGTGAAGAAGGCCGAGCGCCTCGAAGAAGCCCGCAAGCTGGTCAACGGCGCCCTCAAGAACGATCCGGCCCACCGCGGCGCCAAGGCCTTGGACAAGAAGCTGGCCGCGCTGGAAGCGGAAGCCGCCCGGCCCAAGTCCCCGGCCGAGCAGCCCGCCACGCTCGAAAAGGCCAAGAGCATCGAGCAGATGTACGACGAGGCCCGCGAGTGGTACATGCTCAAGGATTACGACCGCGCCAGCGCGCTGTTCGAGCAGATCCTCAAGCGCGACCCCTACCACAAGAGCGCCATGCGCTACCTCCGCAAGATCGAAGCCGACAAGTTCAAGCTGGCTTCCGTCGAGCGCGATGCCCGCGTCCAGGGCATGATGACCGAAGTCCGCCGCAGCTGGAGCCCGCCGATCCGCGCCGCGATCGCCATGCCGGAAGAGGCTGCCCAGGCCGGCATCGACAGCAAGCCCGCTTCGCAGCGCCTGCAGGACAAGATGAAGACCATCGTCATTCCGGCCGTCGAATTCCGCCAGGCCAACATCAACGACGTGGTCAACTTCCTGGTCGAGGCCAGCCTGGCCGCCGATCCCGAGAAGGAAGGCGTCAACATCATCCTGAACCTCGGGCAGGGCGGCGGCGCCGCCGCCGCGCCCGCTCCGGCCCCGGCGGTTCCCGCCATGGACGAGTGGGGCTTCGGCGGCGAAGATCTCGGCGGCGGCATGGCCATGGCCGCGTCCGCTCCGGCCGGCGTGCGCGACATCACCCTCAACCTGCGCCGCATCAGCATGCTCGACGCCATCAAGTACATCACCGAAGTCGCCGGCCTGAAGTACCGCATCGAGGACAGCGCCGTCATCATCACCCCCATCGACGCGCCCATCGGCAACATCATCACCCGCATGTATCCCGTCCAGCCCTCCTTCATGGACGTCATCGTCGAACGCCAGGGCCCGACCGCCGAAGAGCGCGAAGGCGCCGAGTTCACCTCGATGAGCGACCGCGTTTCGGTCACCAAGTCCGACGTGAAGGACTTCTTCGAGAAGACCGGCGTCAAGTTCCCGGCCGGCGCTTCCATCACCTACAATTCGAGCATCAGCCAGCTGATCGTCGCCAACACGGCCGACAATCTCGAGACCTTCGAACGCATCCTCCAGCAGCTCAACGTCGTGCCCAACCAGGTCGAAATCGAAGCCCGCTTCATCGAAGTGGACCAGAGCGACCTCGAAGAGCTCGGCCTGCAGTGGATCCTCAACGACAACTACGAGTTCGCCACCAAGACCGACGGATCGGGCGAACGCCTCCAGGTCAACGCCAACCGCAACGGCCTGACGCAGGGCAACCGGTTCTTCAACTACAACTCCGGCAACCTGAACATCCAGCCGGCCTCCATGATCACCCAGACCGCCAACCAGACCATGCTGGGCGGCATCCTCAGCGCCTCCAGCGTGCTGACGAATCCGGAAGTGACGGTGGTGCTGCAGGCGCTCTCGCAGCACGGCGGCACCGACCTGCTCTCGGCTCCGCGCGTCACCACCCGCAGCGGCGTCAACGCCCAGATCCAGGTCGTCAAGGAAATCATCTATCCGACCGAGTTCGACGTGACCCAGCCCACCATGAATTCGGACGGCAACGTGACGATGTCGCCCGTCGTGACCCCGGGCACCTTCGAAACCCGCGAAACCGGCGTGATCCTCAACGTGACGCCCACCGTGGGTCCGGACGGCTACACGATCGACCTCGTGATGGCGCCCGAAGTCGCCGAGCTCGTCGATTGGATCCAGTACGGCTCCCAGATCACCGTCGAAACGGGCATCATCGGCGCCAAGCAGCAGAACACCTACCTGTTCAACATGCCGCAGCCCATCTTCACCAGCCGCAACGTCACGACCTCGATCGTCATCTGGGACGGCCAGACCGTCGTCATGGGCGGCCTGATCCGCGAAGAGCTGACCACGATCAAGGACAAGATCCCGATCCTCGGCGACATCCCGCTGCTGGGCTGGCTCTTCCGTTCCGAAGGGCAGTACAGCCAGAAGAAGAACTTGTTGATTTTCGTGACCGCCCGCCTGGTCGATCCGGCCGGCCGGCCCATCCACAGCGAGGGCAGCCTCGCGATGCCGGGTACCGGCATCGACGCGGAAGCCGCCGCGTCCGCGGCGCTGTAAGCCGGACGATTCCCACGGGCGGGGCGCGGAGCCCCGCCCGTCGCTTTTCGGAGACCGTTGGGCCGCCGGCGTGGCCGGTGGCCGCGGCCCGCGACCGCGCATTTCAAACCGTGAATTTCGGGACTCCATGATCGCATCCGTGCTCATCGTCGACGGCACCGCGGTGGCCTACCGCGCGTTCTACGCCGTGCAAGGGCTGTCCTCCCGGGACCAGCAGCCCACCAACGCGCTGTTCGGCTTCGTCCGCATGCTGCGCCAATTGGAGGCGCATTGGACGCCCGACCGGCTCGTGGTCGCCTTCGACGGCGGCTCGCCCGCGCACCGCCTGGAAAAATGCCCGGCCTACAAGGCGCAGCGCGCGCCCATGCCCGGCGACCTGCGTTCGCAGCTGCCGCTGATCAACGAGTATCTCGACGTCGCCGGCGTGCCGCGGATCCTGCTGCCGAAGCAGGAAGCCGACGACGTGATGGCCACGCTCGCGGACCGCGCCGCGCGCGCCGGCGCCGTCGTGCGCCTCGCCACCAGCGACAAGGATCTGATGCAGCTCGTGGACGACCGCGTGCGCCTCGTGCCGCCCACGAAGACCGCGGAAGAGCTGGACGCCGCCGGCGTCGAAGCCAAGACGGGTGTCCGGCCCGACCAGATCGTCGATTGGCTCGCGCTGGTCGGCGATGCGGCCGACAACATCCCCGGCGTGGACGGCATCGGTCCCAAGACGGCCGCCAAGCTGCTGGCCCGGTTCGGCACGCTGGCGGAGTGTTTCGCCCGGGCGGACGAAATCGAATCGGCGAGCTTGCGCGGCAAGCTGCTGGCGGGCCGTGCGGTCGCCGAGCTCAACGTGCAGCTCATGGCGCTGGACAAGGCCGTGCCGGGCGTGCCGGACTGGGAAGCCTTGCCCGCGCCGGCCCCCGACGCCGCGCGGCTGAAAGCCTTCTTCGAGAAGTACGAACTGCGCCGGTTCGCCGCGGAAACGGCGGCCCCGCCGTCGGCGCCGCGGATGCCGAAGCCGACCCCGCCGCCTTGCAACGACCAGCTGAGCCTGTTTTGACGACGAAAGTTTCCAGATGGATCGGGATCGCGCTCCAGCTCGCGCTGGTGGCGGCGCTGACGGTGTTGGCCGGCGCCACGCGCCGGCACGTGCTCGACGCCCAGCGGCAGCTGACCGCGGACGGTTCGATCCCCTTCACGCTGGAAAGCGCGCTGGCGTTCCGCCGCATCCAGCTGGTCTATCGCGACGGCGACCTGCCGAAAGTCGACCAAGGCATCCAATATCCGCGCGGCGTGGTGGCGCGCGAAACGGACACCATCGGCGTCGAGCGGATCTATGCGCGCGCGGCCAAGCTCTGGCCCGGCACGCTGCCGTTGGCCGAGAAGATCCGCTGGCTGCATCTGGCGTGGTTCTGCCTGGCGATTCCGGGCCTGTTTTTCTGGGTCAAGTGGATGGGCGGCGGCGCCGCGGGCGGGTTTTGGGCCGCGGCGTTCTATGCGGTGGCGATCTCGGCCGTGGCGCGCGCGACCGGCCAGGAACTGTCGCACGAGAACGACGCGTTGCCGCTGCTGCTCGGCCATCTGGCGGCGGCGGCCTGGGCGCGCAACCGCGCCGGCAGCCGGCGCGCGAAGCACGTCGCCGGCTGGATTTCGGCCGGTTTGGCGGGGCTGGCGCTGTGCGCGTGGGACATGGTCCAGTTCTATCTGCTTTTGGCGCTGGGCTGGGAACTGGCTGTCGCGATCCGCGGCCGCCTGTCGAAGGAAGATCTCTGGGCGCGCGTCGTCCCGCTGATGGCCGTGCTGCTGGCGGCGGGCTTGCGCAATCCGTATCTGCGGGCGCACGGCTTCCTGTTTTCGCCGACGCTGGCGCTGGGGTGGGGGACGTTGCTGGCGGGCGCGCCCGTCGCGCAGCGGCAGCGCACCGCCACGCGGGTCGTGCTGGCGCTGCTGCCGGTCGCCGGGTGCCTGGCGCTGGCCCACTTCTACCTGCCGGCCTACGGCCATTTCGGCTCCCTTTTGTGGGCCAAGCTGCGGTTCTTCAACGTCCGGCCCGAAAACCCCGCCTTGCTGACCTTCGAGCAGCGGATCCTGTGGGCGCCGGCGCTCAATTCCACCTCCTGGGCGCTGCTGTGGGAGTGGTTTCCGTTCCTTTTGGTGTTGACGGCCGTCGCGGTTTGGGCTTTGATGCGCGGCACGGTTCGCAACCGCTACGAGTTCGCCGATTTTCCCCCCCTTCTTTTCTACCTGCTGGCGTCTCTGGCCGCTTTCATCCTGTTTTTCCGGTTCCACGTGTGGCTGGCGATCTTCGCCTGCGGAATCGTCGGTCTGTGGGCCGGGCAGTGGAAGACGAGCGGCGGCCGCCGGACTCGCGGGGCGCTCGCGGCCCTGCTGGTCTTCGGTTGGCTCGTGGAAGCGCGCCAGCCGTGGTTCGGGCCGTTCCGCTGGGAGGAATCGCCCGTGGAAACGCCCGGCGCGCCGAAGTGGGATGGCCCCCTGTACTGGGGCCGTCCGAACGTGTACGCGGCCGAAACGGAAGCGTTGATGGACCATTTGCGGAAATACGTCGCTCCGGAGCCCGTCCTGGCGAATTTCGGCGTCAGCGCCGGGATCGCGGCCTACGGCGGCTGCCCCGTGGTGCTGCATCCCAAGTTCGAGTCGGCGGACATCCGCCGCCGGGTGCGGGAATACGGCGAGGCGCTCTTCAAGGGCGACGAGGCGGAATTCCGCGACTGGATGGAGGCGCAGGGCGCCACGGTCTACGTGCATTCGCTGGGCGAGTTTTCGGAGATCCAGCCGGGGCTCCAGATGCGCTACATGGTGGACGCGCTGGATCCGGCGACGAACGCCGCGGCGCGGCTTTTCGAGCAGCGGCCCGAGGAACTGAAATACTTCGCGCCGCAGTTCGCCAACCGGAAGTACCGCGTGTTCCGGCTGAAGCGCAGTCCCGTGGCCGCGCGCCTGGCGGAAACGCTGGTCGAGCAGGCCCGCGCCGCGCTGGAAAACGGCGACCTGGCGGAGGCGGAAACGAAAGCCGCCCATGCCTTGCGCATGGACGCGGAAAACGAGGAGGCGCAGGCGATCCTGCGCCACGCGACGGGCCTGCGGGACGCGGGCTTCCGCGCGGAGGAAGACGAAGGCTGGGCCGGAGAAGCGTCGCCGCTGGCTCCGACCCGCCCCTGGCCGTGAGGATGAAAAAAGGATTTTGCGCAGCGTTGACCGGCGGAATCGCCTGCGGGAAAAGCACCGTGGCGGGATTCTGGCGGCAATGGGGCGCCGAGGTGCTGGATGCCGACGACGTGGTCCACGCGCTGATCGCGCCGGGCGGCGAGTGCGTGCAGGCCGTCGTCGATGCCTTCGGACCCGCGGTGCGCGCGGCCGACGGCGGCGTGGACCGCGAGCGTCTCGGGCGGATCGCGTTCGCGGACGAAGCCGCGCGGCGGCGCCTGGAAGCGCTGTTGCATCCGGCCGTGGTCCGCCGGATGCGCGCCTGGGCGGCCGGCATTCGCCGCGACGGCCGGCTCGGCGTGGCGGTGATTCCGCTGCTGTTCGAGGTCGGCCTGGACCCGGACTGGGACGCCGTGGTTTGCGTGGCCGCCCGGGAAGAAACGATGTTGGAACGACTGGCCGCCCGCGGTCTTGCGCCCGCCGAGGCGCGGGCGCGGATCGCCAGCCAGTGGCCGGTGCGCGAAAAAGCCGCGCGCGCCGACCGCACGATCGAAAACGACGGCAGCCTGGCCGAACTGGAAGAAAAGTGCCGGGCGATCTGGAACGATTTGTTTGAAGAAGGAGAATAACATGGCCCCGAATCCCAAGAACCCCCGCCAACCCCGTCCCGCCCGCAAGCCCAATTCCGGCGGCGGCGGTCCCCGCCGCGGCCGGCCCCGCAAGGACCACGCGGAAGATGAGGCGCCGAAGCGCCCGAACATGCCGCTGCCGGCCTCGCTGCTGGACACCACCATTTCCGACGGCGAAGAATACCGCCCGGGCACCGGGGCGCCCGCCGAAGAAGCGCGCGCCGATGCGCCCGAACGCGGCAACGAAGCCTTGCCGCCGCCGGCGCCGGCTTTCGTGCCGATGGAAAGCCGCGAAAGCGTGCCGCCCCCGCCGCCCCCGCCGCCGCCAGCGCAAGGCAACGAAGCGCCGGCGAACAACGGCCAGTCCCACAACGGCCAGCCGCACTACCGTCCGAACTATCCCCAGCCGCAAGGCCAGGGCGGGCAGGGCGGAGGCCGCCACGACCGCTATTTCGACCGCAACCGCGACCGCCGCCACGGCGGCCAGCCGTACCACGATAACCGGCCGCCGCGCCAGCCGCTGACGCCGGAAGAGCAGGCCGCGCGCGACGCCCAGATCGCCGCGCAGCGCGCCGCCGCCGAGGCCGCCGCCGCCGAGCGCGCCAAGCTGGCCCGCGTCCTCAAGCTCAACGAACTCCAGCTGCTCACCGTGCCCCAGCTCAAGGAACTGGCGGACAGCTACCAGCTCGTCGATCTCGGCGCCCTCAAGAAGCACGAGCTGATCTTCGAGATCCTCAAGGCCAACGCCCGCTGCAACGGCACCATGTTCGTCCGCGGCGTCCTCGAGATCCTGCCCGACAACTTCGGGTTCCTGCGCTCGCCCAACAACAACTACCTGCCGTGCCCGGACGACATCTACGTCTCGCCTTCGCAGGTCCGCCGCTTCGCGCTGCGCACCGGCGACATCGTGGACGGCGAAATCCGCTCCCCGAAGGACAAGGAACGCTTCTTCGCGCTGCAGAAGGTCAACAGCATCAACGACGGCCCGCCCGAGGGCCAGCGCGGCAAGATTCCGTTCGAGAACCTCACGCCGCTGTTCCCCAACCAGCGCCTCGTGCTCGAAACCAAGAGCCAGAACAACGTCAACATGCGCGTCATGGACCTGCTGACGCCCATCGGCAAGGGCCAGCGCGGGCTGATCGTGGCCCCGCCGCGCACCGGCAAGACCGTCCTGATGCAGATGATGGCCAACAGCATCTCCGAGAACAACCCGGAGGTGAAGCTGATCATCCTGCTGATCGACGAGCGCCCCGAGGAAGTCACCGACATGGAGCGCAACACGAAGGCCGAGGTCATCGCCTCCACCTTCGACGAGCCGCCGGAGCGCCACGTGCAGATCGCCGATCTCGTCATCGAGATGGCCAAGCGCCAGGTCGAGGCCGGCAAGCACGTCGTGATCCTGCTCGACTCCATCACGCGCCTGGCCCGGGCCTACAACACCCTCCAGCCGCACAGCGGCAAGATCCTCTCCGGCGGCGTGGACGCCAACGCGCTGCACAAGCCCAAGCGCTTCTTCGGCGCCGCCCGCAACATCGAGGGCGGCGGCAGCCTCACCATCATCGCCACCGCGCTGGTGGACACCGGCAGCCGCATGGACGAAGTGATCTTCGAGGAATTCAAGGGCACCGGCAACATGGAGATCTGCCTGGACCGCTTCCTGGTGGACAAGCGCATCTTCCCGGCCATCAACATCGAGAAGTCCGGCACCCGCAAGGAAGAGTTGCTGCTGCATCCCGACGAGCTCAGCCGCGTCTGGATCCTGCGCAAGGCCCTCAACGGCGTGCCCGCCGTCGAGGCGATGGAACTGCTGATCGGCCGCCTGAAGAAAACGAAGACGAATCTTGAATTCCTGATGACCTTGCAGGGATAATGGATTCCATGACGTCGCTGGGCATGCACGTTCCGATGGGGCGCGAGGCGCGCCAGCCCTGGGTGCGCGCCGCGCTTTTCGCGGCCGCGCTGGCGCTGTCCGCGCTGCTGCACGGCGCGCTGCTCGTCGGCCTGCCGCCGCTGCCCGCCTGGCGGCCGCCGGACGCCGCCCTGCGGCGCCCGCCGCGCCCGCTCGTGCTGGCCGACGTGCGCGCCGCGCCCGACCTGCCGGGCTTCGCCCAGCCGGAAAAATTCCGGCCGGAGAATCCCGAGGCCTTCGCCGACGTCGAGCCGCTGCAGAAGAACCTGCTGGAAGACCTGCGCGCGGAAGCCGAGGCGCTGGATTTCGTGCCGCCGGCGCCCGCCGAGGCCGCCGCGCCCCTGCCGGCGCCGCCCGCCGACTTGGCCGGCATGGATTTCCGCCAGGACATCCTCGCGATCGAGAACCAGGTCGTCGCCGACGAGCTGGCGGCCCTGCCGCGCCGGCTGTCGCCGGCGCTCGACCGCGTGGCCGGCGCGCCGGACGTGACCCTGCCGGCCACGGCCGACGCCATCGCGGCGGCGGCCGCCGCCGCGGACGGCCGCGGCGACGGCTCCCTGCGGCCGCTGTCCGTCCTGTCGCAGGCCGTGCCGTCCGCCCGGGACATGATCGACGCCGCCAACCAGGGCGAACTCTCCGCCGCCGATCGCCTGCGCGAACAGGGCCGGATGCTCGACGAAGCGGCCGCCGACGTCACCGACGTCCAGCCCATCGAGCAGCTCCTGGCCGTCGAAGTCTCCACCTACCGCGCGGCGGACGAAAACGCGCTCTATTTCGAGCTGGCGATCTCGCGCGCGGGCGTCGAAGCCCTGCCGGTGCTGCCGAAGGACGTCCTGCTCGTCCAGGACTGCTCCGAAAGCATCACCCGCACCAAGCTGGACTACTTCAAGGACGGGCTCGAGGCCTATTTGCGCACGCTGACGACCGTGGACCGCGTCAACGTGATGCGCTACAGCGAAACCCCCGAACTGTGCTTCGCCGATTGGCAGCCCGTCACCGCCGACTCGCTGGAAAAGGCCGCGGACTTCGTCGACGACATGCGCGCGCGCGGCCAGACCGATCTCTTTTCTCCGCTCCAGCAGGTGCTCAAGCTGCCGCGCGCCGCCGGCCGGCCGATGATCGCCGTGCTGCTGACCGACGGCCGCCCGACGATGGGCACGGTGGACAGCTCCGACATCATCGCGCGCTTCAGCAAGCTCAATGCCGGCGAGATTTCCGTTTTCACGGTCGGAGCGGGGGATCGGGTGAACGCGTTCCTGCTGGACCTGCTCGGGCACAACAACCGCGGCGGCTCGTGGATCATGCCCCTGCGCGAGCAGATTCCCGACGCGGTCAAGCGCGCGGCCCGCGAACTGTCGCGGCCCGTGCTGGCGAATCTGGAGTACCGCTTTTCCGGCGACTCCGCCGCCGAGGTCTATCCCGGCACGCTGACGCATCTGTTCCTCGACCGGCCGCTGCGGCTGGTGGGCCGCTGCCCGCTCGACCAGAAGACGGCCGTTTTGCAGATCATCGGCGAATCCGGCCCGCAGCGGCGCGACATGGTGTTCGCGCTCGACCTGTCCGCGGCCGCGGACGGCGGCGCGGGCCTGCGCCGCGAGTGGGTGGCCCAGAAGATCTACAAGCTGATCAACGACCATCTGGCCGACGGCCGCGCCGAAACCGTCCAGCAGATCCGCGACCTGTCCATCCGGCACAACGTGCCGTTGCCCTACGGCGCCGATTTCCCGCTGTAAGTCCCCGTCCGGGGCGGCGTTCAAAGTTTTTACGTTCTACGTAAAAATCGCGCAAAGTTCTTACGTTCTACGTAAAACCCGAACGGCGCAAGCGCTTGACCCGTGCGGCGCGCGGAAGGTAGAGTGTCCTTGCATGGAGAAACTTGCGCCATTGGATCGCTTTACGGCGCTCGACGTGGCCGGCTCGGCCGTCGCCGAGGCCGGGCGCTTGCTGCTCGAATTGAGCCAGAAGCCCATCGAGGTCCTGTGCGAGCCGGGGCACGACATCAAGCTGCGGGCCGACCAGCTGGCCGAAGAGCGCATTTTGTCCGTGCTCAAGGAACGCCTCCCGCTGCCGGTGCTGACGGAGGAAAGCGGCGAGCACGGCGCGGTGGCGGAAACGTCGCGCATGTGGATCGTGGATCCGCTGGACGGCACGTTCAATTATTCGCGCGGGATGCCGATGTGCTGTTCGTCCGTCGGCTTGTGGGAGAACGGCCAGCCGGTGCTGGGCGCGGTCTACAATTTCTTCAACGACGAGCTGTTCGCGGGCATCGTGGG
>DAOTNL010000073.1:0-12050 GCA_035450765.1 Kiritimatiellia bacterium
CGGAATCCTTTTAAGCTTGTGGTCGCGGGTTCGAGCCCCGCCCGTCTCACCATTTTTCCCTGTTTTTCAATAAACAGGGCTTTTTATTTCGGACCGGTCGGACGCGCCGGATTTTCCGGCATCATGTAAGTTGACAGATACTATAATATATGTATTGTAACTGTCAATGCATGAATAAGCGGCCGGACATCGGAACGTGGGCGGAGGAATTCGGCGGCGTCTTCACGCTGGGGGATTTGCGCGCGCTGAACGGGAACTTAAGCGAGGCCGGGGTCTACAAAAAGCTGGAGCGGATGATCGCCCGGGGGGAACTGGTGAAAGTGAAGCGGGGGTTCTATGCGCTGCCGTCGGCTTCGCTGGCGGCCATCAGCGCGCGCATCGAGCCGACGGCCTACGTTTCGACGGGCACGGCGTTGAGCCGGCATCTGCGGATCGGCTCGGTTCCGGTCCGGCGGCTGCAGGCGGTCAAGATCGGCGTTCCGCGCACCTATGCCTGTCCGCTGGGCACGATCGAACACCTGAGCATTGCTCCCCGGTTGTTTTTCGGTTTTTCCGTAGAAAACGGAATCCGGATGGCGACGCCCGAAAAAGCCTGGCTGGATGCCTGCTACTATGCCTACAAGGGGCGGACCTTTTCCTTCGATCTGGACACGGACGTGGACCGGTCCGGCCTGGACGGGACTTTGCTTGCCGAGTATCTGGATCTCTTCGATCCGCGCTTTCGCGCCGCCTATGAACGCCTTTGGGGAAAACCATGATGGACGAACAGCAACGCCTGTTGGCCGAGGTCCTCGATCTGTTTGCGCAGCGGTTCGACCGCCGCGCCGTGCTGCGCGGCGGCATGGTGCTGCGCATCCTCGGTTGCGAGCGGCTGACCAACGATCTGGATTACGTCTTCGTGCCCTACCGGTCCAAGAAGGATGTCGTGGACGACGTGCTGTTGGCCTTGCGAACGCTGCCCGGCGTGAAGGTGAGCCATGCGCTCAATTCCAAGTGCTTGCGGGTGACGGTGGACCGCGGCTCCGCGGCAATCCAGGTGGAGGCCAAGACGGCGCTGCAGGTGGCCGCCCAGACGTTGTCCACCGGCAGTTTGGCGCGCCCGTTCAACCTGCCGCCCCGGTTGATCCGGGTGGTGGATTATCCGGTGGCGCTGGCCGACAAGATGGCGGCCTGGAATGAGCGGCGCCTGATGCGCGACCTCTACGACATCTGGTTCTTTCTGCGCATGGGGGTCCGGCCGGACGAGGCGGTTCTGGCGCGCCGCCTGAGGAAACCGGAGTATTCCCGCCTGGTGAAGGCCGCGGACCATTTCCGGGGCTCGTCGGTGGCGGATTTCCGCGACTTTCTGCTGGCCCGCGTCCAGCAATTGACCGATGCCGGTTTGGCCGCCGAACTCAAGGACTACCTGCGGCCCGACGAACTGGCCGGCCTGAGCATGCGCATCCGGGCCGAATTCGCGAAATGGTGAAAGGTGCCGGTTCCGGCAGTCCGTTCAAGCCGGCGGCGGAACGATGCGAGTGCGGCGGCCGGCCAAGGCGTTGAGGATCTCCATCATCCGCGGCCGGCGTTTGTTTTGGAGACAGAGACTTTCCAGATAGGCCTGCCACTCCGCCTGTTTCCCGATGCGTGCGGCGACTTGTTCGATGTTGCGCAGGTAGGCGCCGGCATTTTGGTAGCCGGCGAGATTGGCGGTTTTCGTTTCCGCGGCGACGAAGTTCTTCCAGATGGCGATGGCCTCGTCCGGATGTGTGCCGGCAATGGCTTGCGCCACTTTTTCGCCGTCGCGGTCATAGAGCCGGTCGCCGGGGTGTCGTTGTCGGCGATACCAGCGCAAGGCGTCGTCGGGACGTTTTTCGTGGATGGCGATGGCGATCAGCGTCGATAGGTCCGGGAACGTCGATGCGCCGTACCGGCCGATGGTCTCCGGAAGCCCGGTGGGCGGCAAGGGCCAAACGGCCGCATCGTTCGGGGGCTTGTCCATCCGTTTGCCGTCGGGCCTGGTCCGGTCCGGCCGCCGGCCGGTTTCCAGGAACTCCAGGGTGGATTCCCGGATTTGAGGCCAGACCCGGGCCCGGGTGGCCGCGGCTTGCAGGTGGAGAAACGACTCCAGCGAAGGGCCCGCGAAAAACTCCCAGGCCCGGAAGGCGGCAACCAAAGCAAGATCGTTTTCAAGCTCCGCCAGGCGGCGGAGTTCGTTTTCCAGTTGCGCGGCAATGCCGGGAAATTCCTTGATCGTGGCGGCGACGCCCTTGAGGGCCCAGGCGCGCGCTTCGGGGCGGCGCCGTTCCCGGACAAGGCGCTGAACCAACTCGACGTAGCAGTCGGTTTGCTGCGTTTCGCGTTCGAGAACGGGGACGATTTCGGTTTTCCGTCCCGCTCTTTCCAGGGCCAGCAGCAACCATCGCATGAGGCTTTTTCGCTCGAAGGCGGCGAAAAAATCGTCGGACTTGCCGGTGCGCTTCGGGAAAGCGTCGAGCCGGGCGGCCAGTTCGTCGGCGACTGGGCTCCAGACTTCGGCGGGACCGTTGCGCAAGCGTTCGAGCGGCCCCTGGACGCCATCGAGAAAGCCGCACGAATCCAGCAGGCGCGCATCGACGTCCCACAGGATTTGCCGGCCCGGCGAGAGAGTCGAGCGCGGCAGGGCTTGATAGATCACCCGCAGGGCTTCGACGAGCTGATGGCCGGTTTCCCCTTCGTCGTTCGACTGGTTGGCCTGCGCCATGCCGCGTTTGAGCAGTTCGGTTCCCAAATCGATCACGGCATCGGCGTGGCCGGCGGCCAGCAGGGCGGCCAGGCGTTGCGCCACGGGCGCATAATCCGGGGTGAAGCCTTCGCCGTTCCAATGGTTTCGCCAGCCGGGTTCCCGGCAGGCGCGCCGGATTTCCTTGCGGATGGCGGTGACCAGATGGGCCAGCTCATTTTCGTCCGGTTTCTCGTGGCCCGCGAGCTTCAGTTTGAATTCGGAAACGACGTTGCGGCCTTCCAGCAGCATGTCCACCAGCTCGGTTTTGGGCAGCCGGGCCAGATGCTGCCGGACAACGTCGTCGGCGGGCAGGTTGCTCCGGGAAAGCGCGGCCTTTTCATTCTCGTCCAGTTCGTCGCAATCGGCCAGTTCGTCGAACCGTTCGTCGTTTTCAGGGGCCAGCGGCGGCGGCCGTTGCCGCTGGAAGCAATCGAGAAAGCAAAGGATGGTGGCCACGGCATGCTTGCAGGCGGAACCGTACGGACAGGTACAGGTGGATGAGAGTTTCCCCGTGGCGGTGCACCGCACGCGAGTGGCATAGCGGTCCCCGCCTTCCACCCATGCCAGCAAGGCGCCATCGGAGGTGCGCGCGAGATCCTCAACCCGGGATTTGTAGGATTTGCCGCGCCGAACCACGCGGTCGCCGGCCCAATCCCGGAGGTCTTCCCAGGTCAACTTCTCGAAGGGGGAGAGGCTGGCGGCTTCCATGATATACCCGCGCGGCGGTCCGGGATTCTATTTTTCAGGGCGCGAGCAGCTCGAAGCCGGTGGCGGGATCGGGCAGCCGCCGGGCGGTCGAGCCGACCAGCTCGGTCAGGACGACCTCGAGCACGTGCCAGACCTTCACTCCCGTGCGGATGCAGCCGGTGACGGTTTTCTCCCCGCGGCCGCAGGCCAGATGCACGTGGAGAATGGGCGCGCCGTGCTCGTCGGGAAAAATCGTGCCGAGGCCGACGACTTCGTGGGCGTGGTCCAAGGTCGCCGTTTGCGGCGCGATGGGCGGCGGACAGCGGTCTTCGCGCGGGCCCGTCACCAGCACGCTGCCGGCGTCGGCCCCGCCGTGGAGCGTCAGCACCGCGCGCGCGATGCCGTTTTCCGCGGCGAACCGCTCGAGGCATTCATGGACGATCTCGCCGTCCTCCAGGCGGAGGACGAACGTGCGGCCGGGCTGGGCGGAACTGGATTTCATGGCGACCTCCGGGGCTGGATCAGTAATGGTAGCGGGCCTGGGCGATCAGGATGCGGTCGGCTTCGACCGCATACACCAACCGATGCTCGTCGGTGATGCGCCGGGACCAGAAGCCGGCCAAATCGTGGCGCAACGGCTCCGGTTTGCCCAAACCGGCGAAGGGTTCGCGCCGGATGTCGGCGATGAGGCGCACGATGCGCGCCGCGACTTTCCGGTCCTGTTCGAGCCAGAACGCGAAATCTTCCCAGGCGCCGTCGGCGAAAACGATTTTCATTCCAGGTTCGGCAACGGCCGTTCTTTGCCTCGTCCGCGGCGGAGCTGGTCGATGGCTTCGCGCAGGCGCGTGGCGTTGCGGGGACTGCGCAGCAGATAGGCCGTTTCTTCCAGCGCCTCGTAATCCTGCAAGGACATCATGACGACGGCCTGGTCGCGCCGGCGGGTGATAACGACCGGCGCGCGGTCTTCGCACACGCGCTGGATGGTGTCCGCCAGGTTTTCCCGGGCGGCCGTATACGTGATCGCTTTCATATGGACAGTATCCTGTACGTTTGCGGCGAAAGCAAGCGCGTCGGCGAACTTTTCCGGCCGGCGCAACGCCGGCGTTCCGTGCGGCGCCGCGGAAAACGGCCGTCCCGGCTCCCTTACGGCACGAGGTGCGTGCCGTTCTTGCCGGCGATGGCTTCTTCGAGCAGGAAGGGCTGGGTGATGATCACTTCCTTGCCACCGTGCTCCAGGAAGTCGATGGCCGCTTCGATCTTGGGACCCATGCTGCCGGCCGGGAACTGGCCTTCGGCGAGGTACTTCTTGGCCTCGGCGACGGTCAGCCGGTCGAGCTCGCGCTGCGTCGGCTTCTTGAAATCGACGGCGACCTTGTCGACGCCGGTGGAAATGATGAACAGGTCCGCCTTCAGGTTCTTGGCGAGCAGGCAGGAGGCCAGATCCTTGTCGATCACGGCCGCGCAGCCTTCGAGTTCGCCCTGTTCGTTTTCGCGCACGGGAATGCCGCCGCCGCCGACGGCGATCACAACCACGTCCTGCTCGAGCAGCAGGCGGATGGTGTCTTCCTCGACGATGCGCAGGGGCTTGGGCGAGGCGACGACGCGCCGCCAGCCGCGGCCGGCGTCTTCCTTGAGCGTCCAGCCGCTTTCGGCCTTGTGCTTCTGCGCTTCTTCCTCGGTGTAGAAGGAGCCGATCGGCTTGGTGGGATTGGCGAAGGCCGGATCGCGGTTGTCCACGAGGACCTGGGTGACGACCGTGGCGATGGGCTTCTGGATGCCCTGGCGCTTGAGTTCGTTGGCGAGCGTCTGGCCGATCTGGTAGCCGAGGGCGCCCTGGGTGTCGGCGACGCAGCTGTCGAGCGGCACCTGGTGGAGCACGTTGCGGGCCAGGTCGGAGCGCAGCAGGATGAACCCGACCTGCGGACCGTTGCCGTGCGTGATCACCACGCGGTAGCCCGCGGCGACGAGCGCGGCGATGTGGTGCGCCGTTTCGCTGGCCGCCTGGTACTGGTCCTTCACGGTGATTTTCTTGCTGTCGAGGATGAGGGAGTTGCCGCCGATGGCGATGACCGCGAGGGGACTTTTCATGGGGAACGCTCCTGGGTGGGGTTTAATGGCTGTGGGGACATCCGCCGCCGGCGCAACCCATGCCCCGCGCGGGGCAGCTGCCGGTTCCGCAGGGCGGCGGGGCAAAGGATTTCGGCGCGGCGACGCTCGCGCTGAACGTGGACAACTGTTTCTCCATCTTTTTCGAGCCGCAGTTCGGGCAAACGGGCTTGCGCGTTCCGCTCACCAGCAGTTCGGCGATTTCGCCGCAGGACCGGCAGATGTATTCGAACAGCGGCATGGGCGGGTCTATTTCGCCGCGCGCAGCGCGTCCACCAGCACGTTGGCCTGGCGCAGGCCGACGAAATCGGCGGCTTTCTGGCCGTTCTTGAAGATCACGAGATAGGGGATGGTGTTGACGCCGAACTGCGCGGCGAGCTCGCCGTGGTCGTCGACGTTGATCTTGCCGATCTTGACCTCCGGCACTTGCCGCGCGACCTCGTCGAGGATGGGAATCTGCATGCGGCACGGCCCGCACCAGGGCGCCCAGAAATCCACCAGCGCCAAGCCGGAAGCGACGAAGTCGGGAAACGTCTGCGAAGTCAGTTCGGTGCTCATCCAAATTCTCCTCGGAAAACGACGACGAATTTGTATCACGCCGGCCGAAGCCGGGACAATCCGCATTTTGCGCAAACGCGCGCGCCCGCCGAAGCGTTCTACGATCCCAGCAGCCGCCGCAGCGCCGCGGCGTCGAGCGTGCCCGCGCCCGTGCCGGCCGCGGGCGCCGGCGAAAGCGCCGCGACCAGCGCGGCCCGCGCCTGCGCCGCCGTCGCGCCCGGATGCCGGTTCAGATACTGCGCCAGCGCGTTGGCCACCACCGCCGACGAAATCGACGTGCCCACGTAGCTGCCCGCCGGCAGCGTGGCCGTCGCCACCGCGGTCAGATCCACGAACGCGCCGGTATTGGAATCTTTCCAAAGTTGGCCGTCGGCCGTCGTGCCGCCGACGGCGATCACCTCCGGATAGGCGGCCGGATAGACCGGCCGCCCGGTGGGTTCGTTGCCGGCGGCGGCGACGAGCAGCAAGCCCTGCCGGGCGGCAGTCTGCACCGCGGCGCGCAGGAATTCGCTGTCGGTGCCGGAACCCCAGCTCATGTTGACGACCTTGGCGCCGGCCTGCGCGGCGTAGGCCAGCGCCTGCAGGATCGCAAAGTTGGAGGTCTTGCCCTCTTCGTCGAACGCGCGCACGCTCACCAGCGGTACCGCCGCGTCGGCCGCCGCCAAACCGTCGGCCGCGAGCAGCCCGGAAGCCAGGATGGCCATCTGCGTGCCGTGGCCGTCGGGATCCGCCAGTGCGCGGTCGGGCGCGACGGCGTCCCAGCCGGCGGTCACCACCGGGCCCAGTCCCGCGGCCGGATCGAGCCCGCTGTCGAGCACCGCGACGGGAATGGACCCGTCCGCCGGCGGCGACACCGCCGGCAGCGCCGCGCGCCCGGACGCGAATCCCGCCGGCAGGCGCGCCACGTAGTTCAGTTCGGCCTGCGCGACGAGGGGATTGCGCGCCAGTTGCGCCAAAAGCGCCTCGACGTTCGTCCCCGGCGGAAAACGGATCAAATAGACCCCCGTGGCGGCGTCCGCCTCCACGATCATGCCCCCGATTTCGTCGAGCAGGCTCTGGAATTGCGCATAGGTGGTGCCCGGGCGCACGCCCACGAGCAATTCGTCCTTCACGAATTCGGGCGCGCCACCCCCCACGCCGCGCGTAACCTCGAATTTGGACGATTTTTTGGGCCGCGGCTTGGCCTCGGCGGCATGTCCGGGCAGAAAAACCTGGATTTCCTTCAATTTGGGCACGCGCCCGAGCGGTCCGCGCAACACTTTCCAGGTCAACAGGTAATCATAGCCATCCAGCAGGGCTTCCAGGGCTTCGTCGAGGTCGCCGCCGCGGATGGCGCCCGTGACGCTCGATTGGACGGACGGATCGAGCCGAACTTCGACCCCGACGCGCGAAAACTGGTCCAAAACCTCCGAAAGCGGCGTTTCGCGGGCTTGGAGCCACAACCGGTCGCCTTCCAGGCGGAAAAACAGGGCTTCGGCGGGCGCGGCGGCCCAAAAAACGGCCCAAAAGGCCAAAAACAGAGGTTTCAGGAGGTTTTTTCGCACAAAACGGCTTGGTAATCGAGCCAATCGTAGTAGTCGGGGGCGTCCAACGGGGCTCCGTGAGCCCGGGAAGGCCGCGCGGAGGCCTGCGGAGGCTCCGCCAGGAAGGTCAGACCGTCCATTTTTGAGGTTTTGTGCGATTTTTCGGCAAAAAATTCGATTTCGATGCCCTCTGGCGCCTCGGAAGAGCGCCGGAAGCCGCGGGGGACGAGCACGCGGACGGGTTTGTCGGCCGGGAAGGTCCCGGAGCGCAGTTTTTCGGCCGTTTCGGCCGGCAGGAACCCTTGGATTTTGCCGTTCTTGTCGCGGGTCCAGAGCAGCGCCGCCAGGCAGCGGGCTTCCGGCGTTTCGGGGGCGTCGGCAAACCGATACACGCCGCGGAAAACCCGGATCCACTTGCCGTTCTTCATGTGGTAGAGGTGCACGCTGTCGGCATAGCCGGTTTCGACCGCCTGCGCCGCGGTGAAGCAGCCGTGCTGCTTCGCGGCCAGCGCCCGCAATTTCCGCGCGAGTTCTTTCGAGGACGTACCCATCTTCCGTTTTCCGCCTTGCCGGCTCGGAATGAGCTTGGTGCATAAGAAAACACGGAATCGGGCTCCCGGCAAGCGGATTGTCCGCGAAAAACCTCAAATCCGCGGAAAACCGGCCGGCCGGCCCGGCCGGTCCCCGCGCGCCCGGCCGGGGGCGGCGCGCAAAAATAACGACGGCAAATCACTTGCCAAAAGGTAAACGGAATGGTTTAATGAAATCATGATGAAGCGTAAAACCACCGCCCAATGGCGCACCGCTTTCAACGCCGCCGGCTTGCGCCTGACCCGCCAGCGGCTGTTGATTTGCCGCGAGCTGGAGGGGCGCTGCGACCATCCGGACGTCGACCGGCTCTACCGCGCCGTCAAGCCGCGGATGAAGCAGATTTCCGTCTTCACCGTGTACCGCACGATGAACGCGCTCGAAAACGCCGGCCTCGCCTGGCGCGTGGCGACGTGGCGCGGCCACGCGCGCTACGACGGCAACGTGGAAACCCACGGCCATTTCCTGTGCGAAGAATGCGGCCGGATCGACGATCTGGCGGCCGGCAGCATCGGCGCGGGCGCCGTCGCCTTCGCCGCCGCCAAGGGCGAAGTGCGCCGCGTCGAAGTCATGCTCTCCGGCACGTGCGACGACTGCCTCGCCGCGCGCGAGCAGCGGCAAGACGCCTGAGCCCTTTTCAGGGCGCGGCTTTCGGGGCGGGGATTTCCAGCCGCGGCGCGGCGGGTTTCGGATCCAGCCGCGTCAGGGTCTCGGCATAGACGCGCGCCAGCGCTTCCCGGTCCGCCTCGTTCTTCAGCCGTTCGCGTCCCCGTTCGTAGAGCGCATGCGCCAGCGCCGGATCGCGCAGATCGACCAGCGCGATTTCGACCATGGCCAGGTGCGGACGGACTTCGCCCGGATGCGCCGCCAGGATCGTTTCGTATTCCGCGAGGGCTTCCCCGAACCGGCCCTTGGCGCGCTGCGCCTGCGGAATGCCGTACATCGGCTGCGGCTTGTCGTAGTAGGATTTCGACCAGATCAGCCGGTCCCACAGCAGCGCGCCTAGTTCGGCCAGCGGCACGGCCAGGCACAGCGCGCCCACCACGCAGCAGGCCAGGCCCAGGATCAGATCGAGCACCTGGCCTTCCGCCGCCCGCATCAGCAGCGCGGAACCGGCCGCCAGCGCCGCCGCGGCCGGCGCCAGCCGCCGGACCAGCCCCCACAGCAAGGTTTTCAGGACGAGATTCATGGTCGCCCCGGAACTCTACCGCACGCCCGCGCGCGCGGCGATGCGGAAATGGATTTGCCAAACGCTCCGCCGGCGCGGAAAATGCCGGGCAAGCGATAACTCCGGAGGTTCCCATGCGCTCTCGCAGGTTTTGGATCGGTCTCGGTTCCGTTGCGTTGCTCGCGTGCGCGGCGGGCTGCGCCACGTGGCCGCGGACGGCCGCGCCGGAATTGCGGCTGCAAACCGGCCGCTACGGCCACGCCGTCGTCGCCGCGGACGGAAAACTCTATGTCGTCGGCGGCAGCGGAGCCGCAGGCCTGCTGGGGGATATCGAAGTCCTCGATCCGCGCACCGGAACGTCCGCCACCGTCGCCACCAACCTGATACCGCGCCGCTACCATTCCGCCGTGCTCGTCGGTCGAAAGATTTACGTCGTGGGCGGAGAAAGCGAAATGGGCCCCGAGCCGGCCGTCGAGATTTTCGATCTGGATGCCCGGACCGTTTCGCTGGGCGCGCCGCTGCCCACGCCGCGGCGCTTGTCCAAGGCCGCGTGGCTGGATGGCTCCATCTACGTCGTCGGCGGCCAGGACCACGCCAACCGCTTCGCCGAAACCGGCACCCGCGTCGTCGAAGCCTACGACGTCGCGAAAAACGCCTGGCGGCGCGTCGCCGATCTGCCCACGGCGCGCGAATGCGCCGTCGTCGCCGCGCAAGGCAAGCTCTGGGCGCTCGGCGGCTACGACGGCGACGCCCGCGTGCTGGCGACCGTCGAAACCTACGATCCGCGCACCGACCGCTGGACGGCCCAACCGGACATGGCGTCCCTCACCAGCGCCCACTCCGCGCTGGCGACCCGGCGCGAGCTCTTCACCTTCGGCGACTACCGCATGCTCGACCGCGTGGCCCGGCTCGACCTGCGGACGGGAGCCTGGACGGAACTGGACGTGCCCTTCGTCGCCCGCCGCCACAACGCCTGCGCCGAACTGGACGGGGACGTCTACGTCGTCGGCGGCAACGTCGCCTCGACCGGCTCGCACCTCGACGTCGTCCAGCGCTTTTCCGTGCGAGCCCTGCGCGCGGCCCCGGCGCGGCCGCGCGGCGCCGCGGAAGAACGCGGCTTCCTCGAACCGACCGCCTTCGCCGGCATGTTGCGGGCCAATCCGCGCACGGCGCGCGCGGCCGACCGCGCGGATTCCGCCGTCCAGACCGTCGTGCTCCGGGCGGACGGCGTGGAAATCGCGCGCGATTCCCGCGCGACGTTCCGCCTGCATCTCGACCGGATCCCCGCGCTCGTGCGCGTCGCCGCCGACGTCTGGCATCCCGGCACCGCCCGGGAACCCCAGCTCCTCGTCAACGGCGACGCGGTCGACGACCTGCAGTTCGCCTGGCCCAGCCTGCGCGAACGCAACTACGTCGCGTTCCTGTGGGACGGCGACGGCGAAGTCCGCGCCGCCTTCGACTACCAGGGCTGGCTGCCCGCCGCCGCCTTCATCGACGGCGACCGCCTGCGCCTCGGCGAAAACGAAATCGCCCTCGAAACCGGCTCCGACCAGATCAAGGTCCGCGCCGTGCGCGCGGAACTGCTCTACGCCCTCGACGGCGACGACACGATCTACGACCTGCGCCGCGAAACCCGCGACCGGCCGAACCCCCTCCGGCCCGGCGAAAAATAGCCGCAAAGAACGCAAAGATCGCATAGAGGATCCATCGATCTCTGTGATCTTTGCGTTCTTTGTGGCTAATCTGCCCGGATTATCTCGGATGCCCGCAGCGCAGGCATTCCTTCCGGTGCACGCACAGCGTCGCGCCGCAGCCGGGGCAGGCCCACTTCTTCTTTTCCCGCGCGACGAATTTCCGGATGCCGAGCGCCCGGATCGCCTCGAGGTTCGCGATCATGCTCATGCCGTACTTCGTCCGGTAGCGGTGGTCCAGTTGCCGCAGGCGGCGGCAGGGGAAGGCCGCGCAGTCGCCGCAGAACCGGTTGGCCTGGCCTTGCTCCGTGCAGTTGCGCAGGCGGCATTGCCGGCAGTAGGTAGAACTCGTCGCGCGCTTCAGGTCGTTGCAGCCCGGACACCGGTTCTTGTCCCGCAGATGCCCGATGCACAGCGCGCAATTCATCCCGCACGGCGCGATCATCCGCGCCTGGATGGCGCGTACGGGAAAGCCGGCTTCGGTGCGGGTGTTTTTCATGGGGCTCGCCGTTTGGGTTTCTTCGGTTTGGGCGCGGGCAGGTCGCGCGCCGTGATCCGGATCAGCTCGGAAATCCATTCGCGGTCCTCGAAGGCGTCCTCGATCAGAAACGAATTCTTCGCCCCCGGATAGGCCGGCGCTTCGACCGGCGCGCCGATGAACGCGCGCCCCGCCGCGGTCGGCTTCACGAAGAGCTGGTTGTCGCACACCAGCGCGACGACCTTCCCGCCCAGATAGACCGCGTATTCCCCGAACATCTTGCGGTACGAAATCTCCCCCGCGCCCGCCATCTGGTCCGCGAGGAACTCCATGAATTCCAGGTGCGTCGCCATGGGAAAAGCCTAGCCCAACCGGCCCGGAAGCGACAGGACGAAATCGGCGGCAAAGCCGGAACAGCCTTTTCAACTACGAATCACGCGAATGGCGCGAATGGGGAGAAAAACCAACCACGGATGGACACCGATGGACACGGATGTTGGATCGGTTG
>DAOTNL010000074.1:0-12048 GCA_035450765.1 Kiritimatiellia bacterium
CGCGCGCCCGCCAGCACCGCCCCCAGAAACGTCCAGGCGCGCAGGCCGTTGCCGAGCGTGGCGCCCGCCCACATGCTGGCCGAAAAGAACGTGAACCCCAGCATGACGACCAGCAGGGACGGAAACCCCCGCCGGTCGGCTTCGGCGACGGGCGAAAACTCGTACTCGGAATGCATGGAGGCGGAATGTGGCCTGTTTTCAGGGATATTTCAATCCCGAAGGCAAGCGTTCGGCGCGATCAGGGCGCCAAGCGCACGCGGACGCCGAACACGTTGAGCAGGGCCGGCTGATCGTTGGTGAACGCCATGGGTCCGTCGATCCCGGGTCGATCGACGTAGTCCGGCCGGTTGGTCAGCGGAAGGTTCAAGTCCTCGGCCGCGACGACGGTGTACAAGCGCTGGGAACGGCCGGGCCAAGTGAAGACCTGGTGGCCGCTTCCGGATTCCACGGCTGGATTCCGGATCGCGAACAGACTCGCGGGATCGACCGGATCCATGCCGGCGACCAGCTCGGCCCAGTCGGACTGCCCGTCGCCGTCCGTGTCGCTGAGCCATGGGTGGGTGCCCTGCTGGAATTCCTGCAAATTGGGGAGGCCGTCGCCGTCCGGATCGCCGTCCGCGTCGTCGGTCAGCGGTGCCAGACCATGGAGAATTTCCCAGTCGTCGGGCATGCCGTCGCCGTCCGTGTCCGCGCCCGCGTAGACGTATTCGTGGGCGCCGACGTCGAACCGCGCCGTGCCGTTGTAATCGCCGTCCAAGGGACGCGGGGTGCCGTCCAGATCGCGCTCCGGCAACAAGGCCGGCGCGACGACGGCATCGATGCACGGCGAGCCCACGGCCAGCCGATAGCTGCCCGGATCGAGCAGCAGGGGATCGGCGTCGAAGGTGCCCGAACCAACGGCGGGCGCGACGCAAGAAGTCTCCCACAAGCCGCCCAGCACGTTGGTGCCGGAACCCGACGCCACGTTGAAATAGACGATGCCGTAGCGGCCGAAGGAATCGATGGCGCCGCCGCCGTCGGTGGCCTGGTTGCCGGTGAGGGTGCAGAAATCCAGTCGGCTGTCCGCGGCGCCGCCGCCTTGCGCCGCGGCATTGGCATGCAGGAAGGTGTTGACCAGGGTCCCGCCGCGGATGGCCCCGCCGCGGAACGCCGCGGAATTGGAGACGAGCACGCAGTCCGCGATCGCGGCGTTGGTCGCGGCCCAGATGCCGCCGCCGCTTTGGTCGAGCGCTGCGTCGCCGTCCGCGCGCGTGGCGCCATGGCGGATCGTGAAGCCTTCCAGCGTCGCGCCGGCTCCCAGATAAACGCCGCGGACGGCGGCATCGCCGATGGGGCCGGAGCCTGCGATGACGGTTGAACCGTGTCCGTTGACGGAGGCCACCCGGATGGGCTTGTCGACGACCACGCGATTGGTCAACGCGCCGAGATGCGTGCGGCCGCCGGCGCTGTAGACGCCGTTGGAGACCCAGACGGCGTCCGGCGCGTCGGCGGCGTCGATGGCCGATTGCAGGTCGTGGGCGGCATCGGCCCAGCTCAGGAACGGCCAGACGTGGCCGCCGTCGGGCGAGACGTAGTGCGCGGGCGTCAGTTCGTAGGCGCCCATGTCCGGCGCGGCGATTCCGCTCGGCAGGCCCGACGCGGGGCGGGGCATGCCGGCCAGATCCTGCGCGAGATCGCTGGGCGCGGCCGCATCCAAGGCCGGGGAATTCGTTTGCAGGAAATAGATGCCCGCGGCGCGGTCCACGAACCGGGGATCGTTGGTCACGTTGCCGACGGATTGGGGATCGGGAGTCGTGCAGGAGTAGCGGCAGACGGCGTTGAAGTAGTTCGACCAGCCGTTGCCGGCGGAATTGAAATAGAGGATGGAATTGCTGGCGACGCCGCGGTAGAGGCCGCCGCCGGCCTGCGCGGCGACGTTTTCGGCCACGGTGGCGTGCAGGAGCGCGGCTTCCGCCGCGCCGCCGCCGTATTCGGCCTGGTTGGCCAGGACCAGCGCGTTTTCCAGCGTACCGCCGTAGGCGCCGCCGCCGTTGCCGGAGGCGACGTTTTCTGAAACGACGCATTGCCGCAAGGTCGCGCTGGCCGCGCCGCCGCCCTGCGCGGCGCGGTTGCCCTGCACCGTCGAATCGAGCACGAGGCCGCGGTAGACGCCGCCTCCGGAATGGAAGGCCTCGTTGCCGAGAATCCGGCAATTTTCAAGGGTTCCGCCGCTGTCGCACCAGGCGCCGCCGCCGCTTTGCGCCGCCACCACGTCGCCGGACACACGGGTATGGCCGTTGGTCAGCGTGAACCCGACGAGGCGCGCGCCGGCGCCGACGTAGGCGCAGCGGACGGCGGCCTCGCCGGCGGGGCCATGGCCGACGATCCAGGCGTTGTCCGGGCCGTTGAGGCTGGCGACGACCACCGCGTTGGTCAGCGCCACGCGGTTGGTGGGGCCGTCGGCGAGCGCGACGCCGCCGGAATCGTAGATGCCGTCGGCGACCAACACGTGGCCGCCGGCCATGTTGGCGGCGATGGCCGCCTGGATGTTCGTGGCGGCGTCCGGCCAGTTCGCGAAGGGGAACACGTGGCCGCCGCCCGGCGCGACGTAGTTCGTGAATCCGGGGAAAATCTCGACGGCGAGGGAATTGGAGGCCGCGCCGTCGGGATTCCGTGCCACGACGGTGGCGACGTAGACGCCGGCCGTCGCGAACGTCCGTTCGACCTGGGGCATGTTCGAGACGGAGTGGCCATCGCTGAACTGCCAGACGTAGGCGGCTGGCGCGCCTTCGACGTCGACCTGGAACGAAATCGGCGTGCCGACCACGGCGCGGTCCGCGCTGCTTGCGATCGCCACGGCCAGCGGGCCGCCCAGACCGGGCGGATAGAATTCGTCGCAGCCCATGTCGACGCCGCCGCCCCAGATGCGGGGCTCGCCGTCGAGATCGAAGTCGTCGACGGCATAATCGAAATGGCCGGCATCGATGCAGGGGGAATCCGCGACCAGGCGCCAGTTGGCGGATCCGGCCAACCGGGGCGGGACTGCGATGTTTCCGGCGCCGGCGGCCGCCGGCGCGGTGCAGGAATACAAGAAGCCGACCGCAAATGAATTGGAATAGTCCGCCGCCCGGTTGCCGAACACGATGCTGTTTCGCGCCGCGCCGCCGTAAACGCCGCCTCCGCGCGACCCTTCGTTGTCGCTCACGGTGCAGTTGTAGAGCGTGCCGCCGCCGTTCTGGTGGATTCCGCCGCCCGCGCCGATGCTTGCGTTGCCACGCACGAGGCAACTGCGCAGAGAACCGCCCGCGCCGTACACGTAGATGCCGCCGCCTTCGACGGAAGCTTGGTTGTTCTCGATCACCGCGCGGACGACGGAAGGCGTCCGATTCGGCATGAGCCAGATGCCGCCGCCGGCCATGGCGGAGTTGTGGCGGACGATGGAACGGCGGATCTGGACGCCCGACGACCGGTCGGGGCTCCATTCGCCGGCGCCGTCGGAAATGCCGCCGCCCCGGACGCCGGCGTTGTGCTCGATCAGGCAATCCGCGATCACGACCGGCACCGTCGGCAGGCTGGCGTCGTAGTTCCAGAACGCGACGCCGATGCCGCTGTTGCCGTTGCTGGCGACGGTGGAGGCGCGGATCAGGAAGTTGCTGACGCGCGGCACCTGGATGGGCGCGACGGTGTCGTTCTGCCGCAGGGACACGCCCGTGCCGCCGGAATATGCCACCAGGCAGTTTTCGATGCGCGTGTCCACCGCGCAGGTATAGATGCCGTTCGTGGAGCTGTTGCGCACGATCGTGTTGCTGACGATCAACCGGGAATCGGCGACGATCCGCGGCGAAGTGTAGCTGTCGATGCCGTTGTGGCGGGAATGCGTGACGAGGCAGTTGAGGACGGCGCCGTGTTCGCTCTTGATCCCGTGGCGCGGCGCATTGCTGACGGTGAAGCCGTCCAGGGTGCCGTACTGGAGGAAAACGGCATCCTGGCCGGCGGGCAGGGCGCCGGCATCCAGCCGGGTGGCGTCCCGGCCGTTGATCGAGGCCAACACGACGCCGTTGGTCACGCGCACGGTGGCAGGCAAGACGTAGACGCCGTTCGTGGCCAGCACGAGATCGCCCGGCCCGCTGACGTCGATGGCCGCCTGGAAATTGGTGGCGGCCTCCGCCCAGGTCGCGAACGGGGGGACGTGCAAGCCGGCGGGCGACACGTAGCGGGTGGCCGCCGCGACCGGCCGCGAGCCGACGACCCAGGCCGCGAGTCCCGCGCCCACCAGGATCCGGATGTTGGGGTTCATGTTCCGGCCGGCCCCGTCCGCGCCGCACCAATCCGGCCCGGGCGGGAGCCTTCTTTCGTTGCGGCAAATGTACCAGCCCGACGTCACCAGCGTCAAACGCCGGCCCCCGAATCCTTTCCAGCGCCGGTTTGACGTGCGGCGGGGCAATCGGTAGGATTCGGATTCGTTGCGCCCGTTCATGATGCCGCCCGATCCATCCGCTCGCGCCCGTCGCTCCGTCCAAGTCCGGGCGGCGTTTTTCATTTGGGCGCTGCTTGCCGGGTGGGGGGCGGGGCCGGCGCGGGCCGACAAAGCGGCGGACGCCGCTGCGCCCAAGCCCGAACGGGAACTGCCGAAAATCTTCGGCAAGACGTCGACGGTGGCCAAGGATTTGCGCGGGCCGGACGGCATGGCGCTCGATCTGAAAACCGGCGATCTCTACGTCGCGGAAGAAAGCGCGGCGACCGTCGTGCGCATCCGGCCCAACGGCGCGCGCGAAACGGCGATCGACGGCGCGACGCCGGTGTACGAGGAAGAAGGCCGGTCCCGCAAGAAAACGATCGGCCTGCGCTCGCCGGAAGGCATCGCCTTCGACGGCCAGCGGACCCTGTACGTGGCCGAAGACGTGCCCGGCGGCCGGCTGATCGCCTACGAGTTTTCCGACAAGCCCGGCCAGGCGTCCGCATCCGGCACGGTCGTGCCGATTCCGTTGCCCAACCACCGCTTCGCCTGGGAATCCATCGACGTCGGCCTGGCGGGCGAGCTGTTGCTGGCCGGTTCGACGGCGGAGGCTTTCGGCCGCGATCCCGACGCGGGCGGACTGCTGGGGCTGGTGCGCGGCGCGATCCTCTACCGCGATGCGCAGGGCGAGTGGTGGCTGCCGCTGAACGACGCCTTGGCGAGCTATTCGGCCGCGCGGTTCTCGCCCGACGGCCAGTTCGCGTTTTTCGCCGACGAACTGACGGGCGACGTCGGCTGCCTGGATCTGCGGACGCGCAACGTCCGCATCTTCCGGTCCGTGAAGCGGTTCCGCGCGCCCGAAGGCCTGTGGACGCTGGCGGGGGGCACGGCGCTGGTGGCGGAAGAAAACGGCGCGATCTATCGGTGGGATCCCACGACCGACACGCTCCAGTCGATCTACGAAAACGCCGGCACGGTGGAATCCATCCTGTGGGACGAGAAGAACCAGCGGCTGCTGGTGACGGACGACCAGAACGGCTTGGTCAAGGGCCTGGAAATGAAGCTGGGCCTGGGGTTCCGCGCGGCGATCGGCACCATCCTGGACATCCGGTTCGAGGACCAGTCGTCGCCCGTGGAGATGATTCCCGAGCGCTGCCCGGCCTATCTCGCCAAGGTCCTGAAGCTCGGCGGCTACGACCCCAACCGGGAAGGCAACAAAACCAAGTTCGCGGATTTCGCCCGGAAGTACTGCATGGTGGCCCTCGACGCGGACGCCGAACTGCTCGCGCCCGATCCGGCCGTCGCCGATCCGATCGAGCACATCCAGTTCGTCATCGTGGCGCCGTACCTGATCGGCGTGAAGGAGGGCGAACTGATCTGGTCGTCCAGCGGGTTCACCGCGATCCGGAAATCGGGCCAGAAGCTGAAAACCGAACTGGTCCAGCGGCAGGTCGTCCACGGCGACCTGATGGAAAGCCGTTTCACGCCCGTCGGCGGCCAGACGATCGCTTTGCCGATGCCGTTTTCCGCCCGCATCAACAGCGACGGTTTCGTGACCGTCCAGTTCATGGGGATGGGTTCCACGCCCGATTTCCTGCTCGAGCTCAACACCGTGGACCCGGACCAAAGCGTCATGGTGGTGATGCCCCTCGACGGCGAGCCGGAGCAATACCGGATCTCGCTGCCGGCCCGCCGGAACCGCAACCATTGGGTGATCGCCCTGGAGCGCAAGGCTCCGGACGTCTGGCGGCGCCTCTCGCTGCCGGCGCGTTGGAAAGGGCAGGGCAAGCCGGATACGTCCCGCAAGCCTTGACGATTTGGGGCATTTGAAAATCGGAAATAACCGAGTATGTTAGTAGACATATCGGCCATTATGGCTGCTGGGAATAAATGAAAAACGCGATTCCATGGCTTCTGGGATTGATCTTGGTGGCGGCAAGCGGGCAGGTTGGCATGGCCGAAGAACGGCGCGGCGGACTCGCGCTGCAGTTCGACGACGGCTGGACCGCGTGGCTGACGGAAACGGCGCCGATCATCCAGAAATATGGCGGCACGGCGACCGGGTTCGTAAACGATCGCTACTTCCTGAACGGCCGGGTCACGCTCGAAGAACTGCGCCGCTTGCAGGACGAGTACGGCTGGGAAATCGGCACGCACACGGCCAACCACCAGAACGCGCCCCGCTACGTGCAGAACAACGGCATCGACGCCTGGCTCGCCAACGAATTGGATCCGTCGCTGGCCCGCCTGCGGGATGCCGGTTTGCACGTGGATGCCCTCGCGTTTCCGTTCAACGCCTCGACGCCGGAAATCGCCCAGGCCGCCCTGACCCGCATCGGCAGCTATCGCCGCGTGGACCCCTTGGCCTTGGCCGACGGGGTCCGGGCGGACGGTTCGCTGCCGGGCACGTCGATCGACACCGCGCAGTACGCCCCCGTGGATCTGATCAAGAAGTGGATCGATCTGGCGCACCGCCGCGACACCGTGCTCTTTCTCTACGGCCACCGGGTCCTGCCGGATTCCGCCTTCACGGCCGGCCGCGTCGTGGCGGTCGCCGGCAACGTCGTCACGCTGGACCGGCCCGTCGAACTGGTGGCCGGCGAGGAATACGTCCTGGTGCCGTGCGTGTTCTCGCGGCAGGCCGCGCAGAGCGTGATCCCGGTGACCTCCGCTGCCGGACCGGAAGTGACCGTGGCGGAATTGCCGCCGGGCGCGGTCGCCGTCGGCGGCGAGGTGCTCGTCGGTCCCAACTACGGCACGCGCCAGTCCGACTTCGAGGAAATCCTCCGCTACGCCTCCGAGCGCCTCCATTTCTACACCATCGCCGACGTCCGGGCCGGCCGGCACCGGCTGGCCGCGGCCGCCGCGCCGCCGCCGGAGACGGTCCCGTGAACCTGACGCCGGAATCCTTCCAGCGCATCGTGGACAACCTCCACGACGGCCTGTATCTCGTGGACCGCCGGCGCGTGATCACCTACTGGAACAAGGCGGCGGAACGGATTTCGGGCTTCACGGCCGCGGAAGTGATCGGCAAATCCTGCGCCGACAACGTCCTGAGCCACGTGGACGGCAAAGGTTGCGCGCTGTGCGCCGGCATGTGTCCGCTGGCGGAAACCATGTGCGACGGCCGCTTGCGCCAGTCCGACATCTATCTCCACCACAAGGACGGCCACCGGATCCCCGTCGCCGTCCGCGCCAGCCCGTTGACGGACGCCGCGGGCAACGTCGTCGGCGGCATCGAGCTGTTCACGGACATCAGCCACCGCGCCGCCAGCGAGCTGCGCATCCAGGAACTCGAGCGGCTGGCGCTGCTGGACGGCCTGACCCAGCTGGCGAACCGCGCCTATCTCGAGCGCGAAATCGTCAGCCGCTTCGAGGAAATCCGCCGGTTCGCCGACCAGACCTTCGGCTTCCTGTTCATGGACATCGACCATTTCAAGGCGGTGAACGACCGCTGGGGCCACGGCGTCGGCGACGAAGTCCTGAAGTTCATCGGGCGGACGCTGACCGCCAACGCCCGGCCCTACGATGCCTACGGCCGCTGGGGCGGCGAGGAGTTCGCGGGCGTCATCCGCTGCATCGGCGCCGCGGACCTCGAGCGGCTGGGCAACCGGCTTCGCTGCCTGGTCGAAACGGCCTTCGTCGTGCACGAGGGTCAGCGCATTTCGGTGACGATCTCGATCGGCGCCACGCTGTTCCGGCCGGACGACACGGTGGCAAGCCTGGTGCGGCGGGCGGACGACCTGCTCTACCGCAGCAAGCGCGACGGCCGCAACCGGCTGACGCTGGGCTGAGGGCGCGCCTCACTCCAGTTCGCGGAGGTTTTTCAGCACGTCCTGGACGCCGCCGACGCCCGGATGGCGGCGGGCGGTTTCCTCCACGAACGCGATGGTGGGGGCGAGCAGGTACCGGTCGCCGAGCGCGAGGCGCTGCAGCAGGGCCTGGTAGATCAGCCGGCGCAGGGCCAGGTCGTCGAAATCGCTGCGGGCGAACGGCCGGCCGGCCGCGGCCCAGTAGATGGCCTGCGCCTGCGGCGTGCGCCAATCCAGCGGCGCGATTTCCGCTTCGATGCTCCGCACGAGGTCCGGATCGAGCGCCACGGCGCCGGAATCGACTTCGGCGGCCCAGCGCTCGCGGTAGAAGCCCGCGGCGGCGTCGAGGTCGCTGCCGAGCTTGTGCAGGAACAGCCACGCCAGTTCCTGGTGCAGGCGCGCCGAGCCGGGATTGTAGACCAGGCCTTCGTCGCGCAAGAGCCCGATCCCGTTGCGCACCCAGCGCCACTTCTCGGCCGGGTCGGACATCAGCGCGGACACGTTGTAGGCCATGTTCCACGAGTGGTAGGCCCAGACCGCGGCGCTGCGCGGCTGGAGCTTGGCGATCCAGTCCGACAGCTGCACCAGCTCGAAATAGCGCCCTTCCTCCTGCAGCGTGCCCGCGCGCATCCACAGCACGTCCGCCAGGATGCCGCGGAAGCCGCCGAGCGCGACGGTGGTGAAGGCCACCGCCGGCGGCATGTTCACGGTCGGCGGCGCCTGCGTCAGGTGCCGCTCCGCGCGCAGCGCCAGCAGGCGCTCGTTCAGCGCGCCGGCCAGCGCCAGCAGCGCCGCGGCAAGCAAAATCGGGATGGCCAGGCGCGTTTGCACGGGTTTTACGTAGTACGTAAAAACTTTCGCTGATTTTTACGTAGAACGTAAAAACTTTGGAGGAATTTTACGTAGAACGTAAAAAGTTTCACGACGTGGAGGGCAGGGCCCATTCGCGGTTCCGGAGGACGGCGGCGGAGAGCAGGCCGAGCAGCAGGGGCAGGACGAGGCCCTGCTGGACGGCGTTCCGGGCGAGGTCCCGGGGCGGCAGCCACGTGCCGGTGGCGAGCGCGTCGACGGTGCGGTCTTCGAGCAGCGGCCGCAAGGTCAGGTAGGTGGCGCGGTAGGCGTAGAACAAGCCGGCGGCGGCGGCGCGCGCCGCGGCGGAAGGCGCCGGCGGCGCGGCGTCGCCGTGGACGTGGGCGCTCCGACCGAAGGGCGCGACGTTTTTGACGAACGTGGCGCGGTCCACCTGCGCGGCCGCCACGATGAAACCGGAGAGCTGCAGGACGAGGATCAGCACCAGGGTCAGGAACGTGGCCACGGGCAGGGAAAACAGCGTGCCGAGGGCGACGCCGACGGCGGCGAACAGCGCCAGGCGCAGGTAGAGCTGGCCCAGCGCCCGGAGGTAGTTGCCGGCGAACGTGCCGGCCGGCCGGCGCAGGACGAGGCCGGTTTCGGGATCGAAGAACAGCGTGGCGTCGTGCGCCCCGGCGTTGGAGAAGGTGGCGACGGCGGCCGGGGCGGCGGGGAGTTCCTCGAACGCGACGGTCTGCACGGTGCCGGGCATGGCGCGGACGTCGCGGGCGAAGGTCCGGCCGGCCAGGTCGAGCGTCAGGGTGCCGCGGACGTCGGCGGCGCCGGGCACGGAGGAGTCGCACCGGAACTGGACGAGGAGCGGTCCCGGCGCGGCGCCTTCCGGCAGGGCGAACGTCCAGGTCCGGGACTCGCCGGGGGCGACGGCATAGCGCCGCGCGAGCGCGGTGCGGCGCAGGGCCTGGAGGATGGTGGCCTCGGGCGCGTCGGGCAGGCGGCGGCCGGCGCGCAGCCGCTCAAACTCGGCGCGGACGTCGGCTTCGACGTCGGGCAGCGGCGCGCGCAGGGTCTCGAGCGCGGCCAGCGTGGTTTGCCGGGCGCCCGCGAGGGCTTCGGGCGCGAAACCGCCGCGGCGCAGCTGGATCTGGAGGGTCGCGGCGGCGGCGGCGCCCACGAGCGCCAGCAGCGCGGCGTCGAGCAGCAGCAGCGCCAGCCATTTGCCCAGCCAGATGCGCAGGCGCGGCACCGGCTTGACGAGCAGCATCTGGAGGGTCTTTTCGTCGGCCTCCTGCGCGACGGCCGCGCAGCCGGCCCAGAGCGTGGCGAGGGTCAGCAGGAACGACCCCAGGCCCAGGACGTAGGCGAGATGGATGCGGATCAGCCCCTCCGGCGTGCCGTCGCTGCGCAGGGCCAGCGGCAGGAGGAAGGCGGCGGCGAAGAGCAGGGCGGAGAGGACGAGGACGACGCGCGAGCGGACGACGTGGCGGAGGGCGAGCAGCGCGATGGCGGCGATCTGGCTCACGGCTCGGGCGGCACGGGATGGGCGGCGGCCAGGCGCTCGATGAGCTGCAAGTCCTTGTACGGGGCTTGGCGGCGGACGTAGCGCGCCTGGGTCTTTTCCAGCAGGATCTGCCAGTGCTCGGGCGTCGGCTCGAAGGCTTCCCAGCGCTCCATGGCCTTCGTGATCCGGCGCCAGAGGATCCGGTCGCCGCCGTCGAAGATCACGCGGATCTCGAACTTGCCCTCGTCGGTTTTTTCCTGCCAGCCGATGTTCTTGCGCATGACGGGGAAAATGTAGCATGATGGGGCCCGAGGGCAAAGGGCAATGAGCGGGCAGCCGGAAACGGAGCGGAAAACGGACGGATTCGACGCGGGCGCGATCCGCCGCCAGTTCGCCATCCTGAACCGCGAAATCGCCTGGCTGGACAACGCGGCGACGACGCAGCGCCCGGAAGCGGTGCTGAAGGCGATGGACCAGTTCTACCGCCAGCACAACGCGAACGTGCGCCGGAGCGTGCACCGGCTGGGGGCGGAGGCGACGGCGGCCTACGAGGGGGCGCGGGCCGCGGTGGCGAAATTCGTCGGTGCGGCCGCGCCGGAGGAAATCGTCTTCACGCCCGGCACGACCGCCGCGATCAATCTGGCGGTTTTCGGTTTCGCGCGGTGGGAAATCGGCCCGGGCGATGAAGTCTGGGTTTCGGCCATGGAGCACCACAGCAACTGGGTGCCGTGGCAGCAGGCGGTCAAAGGCGTGGGCGCCACGCTGAAGGTGATCCCGCTGACGCCGGAAGGCCGGCTGGACCTGGAGGCCTTCCGCACGGGCCTGGCGGCGCACCGGACGAAGTGGGTGGCCGTGGCGTGGGTGTCCAACGTCCTCGGGGTCGAAAACGATTTGCGCGCGATTTGCGAGTTGGCCCGCGCCGCCGGTGCGCGGGTGCTGGTGGACGGCGCGCAGGGCGTGGCGCACCGGAAGGCCGACGTCGCGGGGTGGGGCTGCGATTTCTTCGCGTTTTCCGGCCACAAGACGTATGGCCCGATGGGCACCGGCGCGCTGTGGGGCCGGCGGGAGCTGTTGGAGCAGACCGAGCCGATCGCGTTCGGCGGGGAAATGATCGCGCGGGTCGAAGACCTGAAATCGACGTGGGCGGAACCGCCGTACCGGTTCGAGGCGGGCACGCCGAACGTGGCCGGCGCGGTGGGGCTGGCGGCCGCCATCGACTGGGTGCGGGAGTTGCCGGCCGGCGCGCACGCCTACGTGGCGGAGCTGGCGCGGGAAACCGCCGCGCGCCTGGCGGAACTGCCCGGCGTGCGGGTCTGGGGGCCGGCGGAAGGCCGCGCGGCGCTCGTCGCGTTCAGCGTGGCGGGCGTGCACGCGCACGACGTGGCGCAGGTGCTCGACGGCCGCGGCGTGGCGGTGCGGGCGGGCCACATGTGCGCGCAGCCGCTGCTGCGGCGGCTGGGCGTGGAGTCGGCCGTCCGGGCCAGTTTCGCGCC
>DAOTNL010000075.1:0-11956 GCA_035450765.1 Kiritimatiellia bacterium
CTCGCCAGCAAGGACGTCGGCCGCTACGGCACCTGCCCGCATGGATGCACCTACTGCTACGCGAACGTTTCGCGCGCGGCGGCGGAGCGGAACTTCCGCGCGCACCGCGCGGACGGCGAAACGATCTGACCGGCGCGGTCGCGCGGATCAGTAGGCCGTGGTGCGGAACACCGGCTGGAACAGCTGCGTTTCGCGCGCGCAAATGGCTTGCACGGGACAGGCGGGGCAATCGGGATCGGTCGTTTCGGGGCAGCGCGTGCGGTTCTGGAAAAAGAACCAGTCCACGGCGGCGGCGGAGAGTCCGGTGCGGGCCATGAGGCGGCCGACGGCGTCGTAGGTGGCGGCGCGGATCAGTTCTTCCTCGGTCCGGGACAGCGCCTCGCGCGCGACGAGTTTCCGGCGAAGGGCCGGATCCTCGACGCGCACGAGCCCGGTGCGCAGCGCGCTGCGCTGGAGATGGTAGTCGATGATCGGCACGGCGGATTCCGGATCGGTCGCGCGCAAGAAACGCTCCGGCCGGTTTTCGAGCACGATGGCCAGCAGCATCGCTTTCTTCTGCAGCGGGTCTTCGGCGTAACCGGGGATTTCGGCGAGGATTTCCAGCAGCGCGAACAGCGGCTTGGGCGCCGCCTGGGCGCGGCGCAGCACGGCGGCGGGCGTCTCGCGCCGCGCGACGAACCAATCGGCGTAGCCGCGGATCAGCGCGAGATGCTCGGGCCACATGGGCAGCGGATTCGCGCCGGCGTCGTCGCGGAAGAGATCGGCGAGCTGGCCATTGGTGCGGGCGGCCAGCGTCGCCGGGGAAAACGCGTCCGGATCGGCTTGGCAGGCGCGCGTGCAGGAGCGGAAAAGGAAATCGGAGCCTTTGAGGTCGCGGCCGTCGATGCGCGCGACCATCGGCTTGTCCCAGCGGTTCCCGGCGAGCGTCCAGAATCCGAACTGGTGGGCGCAGGCGAAGAAAAACGTCTCCAGCGCGCCGGGCCGATCGCGCTCGGGATAGATGAAGCCTTCGCTGCGCGCGCAGAAATCGAACGGCCCGATGCCGGCGGAATTTTTCAGATGTACCGCGAAGGCATCGATCTGGCGGTCGTCGATGGAGATTCGGATCATGGCAACTCCGTTGCAGCGGGTCTAACTGGACACAGACGGCCGAGGGTATCCCGGCACCACCGTTGGCAGGCAGCGATTCGGAAACGCAACTTTTCTTCCGGCGAGTAGTTTTTGCGGGGAAGGCGGTCTTCGGGAGAGCTTTGCCAGCGAATGGCGCAACCTTCGATCCAGATGCGCTCGCCGGTTTCCGGCACCGTCAGGACGATTTTCGGAACTTGCGCCGCGGCGAGAAACATAACGAGGCAATTGTCGACGATGCTGGGATCGCGGGCTTGATCCATCGCGTCGATCAAGGCTTCCACGGCCTTGCGCCGAGCCGCAGGCGACTTCATCGCCGCCGGATCTTCGTCCGGAATATGCCCGAGCCAATAGATCTCGTTCAGGATGACGGAGGCTTCGGTTTTGCGCGGACCGCCCAGCAGGCCGACGAGTTGCTGGATGAGAACGGGATCCGGATTGCGCCGTATCACGCGGATCGCCCGGCAGTAGGCCGTCAGATTCGGGTCGTGGCGCGTCGTATGGTCCCGCAGGAGGGTGCGCACGGGTTCCGGCAGGTCGCTGAACCGCTCCTCGTATTCGCGTTTTTCCCGCGCGACCATTTGTTCGTCGTACAGCCGTTTGATCGAAGGCCGATCCCGCCACGGATCTTCGAGCGGGGGCGCGGACGTTCGCACAAGGACGGCGAAGGGATGGATGCGCCGCTCGCTTTGCCAATAGCGGAGACCATCGTCGCGCCAGAGCACGGCCTGATCCTGGACGACGGCGAGCGTCCGTTCGTTCCGGTAGATGCCGTCGTGAAGGAGCCGGATCTTGTCGCCGCGGACTTCGTAGGCGCCGGACAGCGGATATTCGACGTTCTCGCCGGTCGCCACGTCGCTGTAGAACCAGTAGCGGAAGCGGCCGTCTTGCAATTCGACGGCTTCGCCGGAATATCCGGCCACTTCCTTCGGCATCAGGTAGACCCCGTTTTCGGGATGCAGGTCCGGGGCGGCCCCCCAGGACAAGGGGCCGACCAACAACCCGCCGGCGACGATGGCTGTGGTTCTATTCAAGAGGTTTGAGTTCCCATTGTTTGAAAGCGGGTTTGAAAACCGGTGCTACGGGCGGGCCTTCGATGGTCTGGGGCGTTTGGTGGAGGGCGTCGGTCAGGTAGAGGGCGCAGAGGAGGTCGAAGCGCAACTGGCCGGGATGGATGGCGATTTCGGGGCCGTCGGCGCACTCGAGGAGGTTGGTTGCGACAACCGTGGCGGAAATTTCGCGCTGCAGTTCTGGCCCGCGGAACACCCGGTAAGCGAGGGTGTCGCCGACGGCCGGCGGCCGGAAGAGCTCGGGGCAGCGGGTTTCCGTGCGCTCGCGCGGTTGGTCCAGGATTCCGGCGGAATACGTGTTGGCACCGAACGCGAAGAAGCCGGTTTCGGTTTGGCCGGCAGCGGCCAGCCAAGCGACAGACCAGATCGCCGCTCCTGCCGCGAATGTTTGAATGGCGCGCATCGTCTCGTGTGGGTTCCGACAGCCCGAGGATAAACGAGCGCGGAGATGGGGTCAACGGCGGAAGAAATTCGGTCGCGGCCATTCGGTCGGCGTGCCGCGCCGTTCAGCATCCATCCGCTTTCAGATGCCGCCGTTCGTATGATCATTAATTAATCATGATACGAAGGTCAAAAAGAGAATAATGGGGAATATATGTGGAATAATGCGAATCGGCCCCAACATATCGTATGATCATTAATTAATGATCATACGAATCGGGAATGCCGTTTTGAAGCGGCTCGTCAGGCATTTCGTCGGGTTTGGAAGTGTTCCCGGAAGAGCGCTTCGGCTTTGGCGGCGCCGGCGGGCGTGAATTCGAGGGTGACGTCGCGCAGCTTGGGCGCGGCGATCCAGCCTTTGCGGTGCAGGCGCTCGAGGGTTTTCAGGTCGAAGGTCTTCCAGGCGCGGCCGCCGGTCGGCGAGCGCGTCAGGCCGAGGAACAGCAGCGCCAAGGTGGCTTCGTCGACCTTGTCGTTGTCGTAGTCCATCGGTGCGCAGGTCGCTAGCGGGCGCAGCGGACGCAGCGGAGGAAGGTCGGATCGGCCTGGAGCCGCAGGGGGTGGATGTCCTCGTTGCAGGCGGTGCAACGGCCGTAGGAGCCGTCCGCGATGCGGCGGAGGGCGCTCTCGATGCGCTGGAGCTGGAGTTGGCGGCGGCGCTCGGATTCAAGCGCCATTAGCTGGGTCTGCATGGCGTCCATGCGGGACACCCGGCCGATGCCGGCCTGATCGAGTTCGACGATCTGGGCGGCGGCGCGGGAGGCTTCCTCCGTGGCTTCGAGTTCGGCGCGCAGCCGGAGCAGCCGCTGGCGGAAGTCGTCGAGTTCGGCGGGAGACATGGGCGGCGCCGCGGCTACGGGACGGCGGGGGCGTCTTTCCAGAGTTGTTCGAGCGCGTAGTAGCCGCGCATCTGGGGCGTGAAAAGATGGACGACGACGTCGACGTAATCGAGGACGATCCAGCCGCTGTCGGCCGAGCCGGCGCGCCGGTGGGCGGCGACGGGCGGCGTTTCGAGGCGCAGCTGCTTGGCGACTTCGTCGGCGAGCGCGCGCAGATGCGGGTTGTTCAGGCCGGAACACAGGACCATGTAGTCGGCGACGCTGGAGACGTCCGCGATGCGCAGAACGACGACGTTTTCGCCTTTCTTGGCGTCGAGCGCGGCGCGGATGCGGTCCACGCGGGAGCGCAGCGGGTCGGCGGGCGCCGTTTTCTTCCGCGCCGGAGCCTTCTTCGGCGCGGGTTTTTTCGCGGAAGCGGGGCGGGCGGGGGCGGGTTTGCGGGCCGCGGGTTTTTTCGCGGCGGACTTCCGGGCGGGGGATTTCGTGGTCTTCATCGGTATAGGTTGTGCTCCTCAATGTAGCGCAGGACGGAATCGGGGACAAGGGAAACGGGCTGGCCGGCGGCGATTTTCGCGCGGATTTCGCGCGAGGAGACGTCGAGGGGTTCGCCGGTGCGGAGGTCGGCGAGGAGCCGCTCGGGCCAGGGCGGCGGCAGGCGGATGGCGGCGGCGTCGGGGGTGAACCCGGGCCGGGCGAGAGAGACGATGCGGACGAGAGACAGCAGTTCGAGCGGCCGGTGCCAGGTGGGCAGTTCGGGCAAAGTGTCGGCGCCGACGATGAATGCGAAGGCGTCGGCGGGATGCAGCGCCTGGAGGGCGCGGACGGTGTCGAGGGTGTACGATTTGCCGGGGCGGTTGAATTCGACGTCGAGGGCCGCGAAACGGGGCTCGCCGGCGATGGCGAGGCGGAGCATCGCGAGGCGGTCTTCGTTGGAGGCCAGGTCGTGGACGGGCTTGTGGGGCGGCACGGCGCAGGGAATGAACCAGACGGCGTCGAGCGCGAACAGCCGGAGCGCCTCGCGGGCGATGGAGAGATGTCCCTCGTGGACGGGGTTGAACGTGCCGCCGAGGAGTCCGATGGCGCGGGGCATCAGAACATCACCGGTTCGTCTTCGTCGGCGACGGGCGCCAGCGATTTGATCTGGCCGACGACGACGACGGGCATGTCGCTGTCTTCGACCCAGTATTCGCGGCCGCGGATGGCGATGGTCTTGCCGACGAACGGCCGCAGCTGGTCGGCATGGCCGTGGACGTGGCAGATCATCTCAAGCACGCCGTTTTCGTCGCGCGCCTGGAGGCGGTAGCGGGAGGGGGAGCCGGCCATGAACGGCGCGTTGCGCAGTTCGCCTTCGACCTGGACGGTCTTGCCCTGGTTGGGCAGGTCTTCCAGATCGAGATCGTCGACGAGGTCGGAATCCACTTCGACTTCGATCCGGCGGGGTTTGGGCTGGGCTGCGGCGGGGGCCGGGGGCGGCGCGGGGGCGACCTGGGCGGCCGGCCGGCCGGCCGGCGCCGGCTGGGGCTGCGCGGGGAGGGCCGTGGCCGGTCGCAGCACCGGAGCCGCTGGCGGGCGCGGAGCGGCGGCCGGACGAGTCGTTGCCGCCGGTGCCGGCGGCGGAGCCGCAACAGGCGAAGGCGGAGTTGCCGCCGGGGGGCGCGCGGCCACTTGGACCGGAGGAGCGACGGGCCGTGCGGGAGCCGCCGTCGGCGCGAACGGAGCCGGCTCCGGTGCCGAAGCCGGTTTAGGCGTCGGCGGCAAATCGGCTTGCGGTCGGGAGGGGGCGACGCGCGGAGGGGATTGCGGCCCGGGAGCAGGTGCTTGAGCGGGCGCCGGCGCGGGGGCCGGCACGGGGGCGGGAGCAGCGACCGCGACTTCGACTGGCTGCGCGATGGGTTCGGGTTTCGGTGCGGGCGGAGGAGTCGGCGCGGGCGGCGGCGGGGCGGGCTTCGCCGGTTCCGGCACGGCGGCAACTTGCTGGATGGGTTCGCTGCGCGTCCGGACTTCCGCCAGATCGCTTTTCTTGACCCAGAGGATGGCGCTGGAGGGTGCCGCGACGCGGCACCAGTCGCCTTCTTCGCCGCGCGGCATGACGGGCGCGCCGCGTTCAAGGACGCCGACGACGGGATGCTGGACGCCGGGGCCGGAACGGAGCTGGATGGATTTCGCGACGACCCGGTTGCCTTCGATGAAATCCTTGTTGAGCCAGAGGTCGATCCGGTCGGGCGGCGAAACGGCGGCCCAATCGCCTTCGAAGCGGGAGACGAAGAGGATTTCGCCGGAGGTGGCCCGGCCGACCGCGGGGGCGTCGGCGGCAGGCTGCGTCCGAATGGACGTGGAGCCGGCGGAAACCTGCATCCGCGTCTCGGCGGAGGCGTCGGCGGCCAAGGCGGCCAGCAGCGCGAGGAAGGCGCCGGCATGGAAGGAAATTTTCATGGGCGGCAGTGTAGCGGCGGAAAAATGGGGAATCAACTTTTTCATTTGGTGGCCGGCATGAAGGGCGCCTATACTGGCGCGGTGAATTCGAACGCCGCCACGTCGCCGGATGGACCGCCCGCCCAGAGCGGACGGGCGGCGTTGCCGCGGGATCTGGCCGCGGCCGGCGAGGAATTGCCGTTGGCGATCGCGGCGTGGATTTTGGCGGAGCCCGCGACGGCCGCGGAATTGTTCGCGGCCTGGCTGGCGACGGCGGGCGCCGACGGGGTGCCGACGCCGGCCTGCTGTCCCGTGGTCTGCCAGCTCGCGGAGCGGGTAGCGGCGGTCCAGCCGGAACCGGCGGCGTGGGTCGCGCGCCACTTGCCGGCGCTGGCCACGTGCCTGCGCGGGGAATTCGAGCGCTACGATCCGGACGGCACGGGACTGCCGCGCTGGCCGTCTGCGGACAAGGCGCTGTTTCCGGCCGAGTTCGCGCCGGGCCGCGTGACGGCGGATCTGGCCGTGTTGCTTTCCAACGAAGCCGCCGCCTTCGACCGTCTGGCGGGGGACCGGCCGGATCTGGAGCGGACGCTGGACGAAGCCGAAGGCGAGCAGCGGGAATTGGACGGATGGCTGAAGGAGGCCTTCTGGAATCCGGAAGCGGCCGCTTTCGACCGCGAGGAAGCCGATGGCGCCACCGCGCCGGATTTGTCGCCGGCCGGCTTATTTCCGCTGGTCTGGGGCGGGCTGACGGAAGAGATGGCGGTGGAACTGCGGCTGCGCGCGGCGGGCCTGGATCCAGCGGCGTGGCCGGCGCGGGCGTGGGTTCTGTTTTTTGCGCTGCTGCTGCGGACGCCGCACGGCACGGCGGTGGCGCGCATGCGGCGGGCCGGACTGCCGGCCGACGCCTCGCCGACGGTGCGAGCCGCGTGGGACGTGCTGGTGCAAGGGGCCGACGCGGCGCGCGCGGCCTATCTGGCGGCGATTCCGCGGTCGGCGCGCTGGGTGGATGCGCATGGCCGCGGTTTTGCGCGCGCCGCGGCCGCGGCGGGGTCGGTCTTGCTGGTTTTCCTGCTCGTCCGCGGCTGCGTCCAGCGCGAAAAGCCGGGACTGGAGACGGCCGGCGAACTCGAACGCCGCGCGCGGATCGCCTGCGGGGAGGGCGACCATGCCCGCGCGGCGGCGTTCTACGCCAAGGCGGCGCGACGCGGCGATGCGGCTTATTTCCGCTATCGGCAGGCCGGCGAATGGATGCATCTGGAACAGTACGCGGAAGCCGAAGCGGCCTATCGCGACATCCTCGCGCGCGCGCCGGCGGAGCCCAACGCGCGGCTGAATCTGGCGCTGGCGGTGCTGCGGCAGGGGCGGCGCGCGGAGGCCCTGGAGCTGTACCGCGCGTTCGCGGACGATCCCGCCGCGGCCGCGACGCCCGAATTGGCCGCCCGCGCCCGGCTGGCGGCGGAACTGCTCGCGCGGCAAGCGGCGCTGGACGGGGAATGAGGCCGGGGAACGTTTGACAGGGGCCGGACGGGGTGGAATAGTCGGCCGAACAACGGGAGACGCAAGGATGAAGCACAAATCGGCATTCGGATGCGGACTGGCGGCGCTGCTGGTCCTCGGCGCGGGGTGTTTCCGCAACACGGTTTCGACGATCGAGCTCGACATCCCGGCCCTGCGCAGCGACGCCTGCGCGCAGGCGGTGCGGGCGGGGATCGAAAAGCTGGGCATCGATCGGGATGCCGGCGCGGTCTACGACGTCCGCTTCGACCTGGAGGCGCGCAAGGCCTGGGTCGTCTACAACAACGTGCGGCTGGGCCGGCGGAACATCGAGGTGGTCGTGCGCCACGCGGGCTTCGCCGTGAACGATCTGCCGGCCGACGAGGAAGCCCGCGCGAAGCTGCCGCCGGAGTGCCGCGGCGATGAATAAGCCGATCGCTTTCCGCTGGGAAGCGCGCGCGCGCCGGCCCGACGTCCGGGTGGTGCTCGTGCAGGGCGATGCCGTGCTGGCGCCGGCGTCGCTGCCGGCGGTGGATCGGCAGGCGCTGGTCGCCTGGCGCCGGGCCGCGGAGTTCGCCGGCGCGGTCGGGGCGACGGCGTGGCCGCCGGGCTTGCCGGCGCCGGTGCTGCTGGTGGGGATCGGGAAGAAAGAAGAGTTCCACGCGGCGCGCTGGCGGCGCGCCTGGGCGGCGGCGGGCCGCGCGCTGGCGCAGGCCGCGGCCGTGCAGCGGGCGGCGTTCGAGTGGCCGGACTCGGCGGCGTTTCCGCTGGACCCCGCGGAGTTGGCGGGACTGGCGGCGGACGGCCTGCTGGCGGGCGCCTACGTGTGCGACGCCTACAAGACGAAAAAGCTCGTCCACGCCTGGACGTTCGAGTGGGTCGGCGCCACGCTGGCGGCGCCGCCGGCGCGGGAGGCCGTGCGCCGCGCGGAAATCGCCGGCGCCGTCCTGCGCGACGTGCGCGAGCTGGCGAACCGCCCGGCGAACGAGCTGGGTCCGGCGGAACTGGCCGCGCAGGCGCGGAAACTGGCGCGGGCCGCCGGCGTTTCGTGCCGGATCTGGGATGCGGCCGCCTTGGCGAAGGAAAAGTGCGGCGCGCTGCTGGCGGTGGCGCAGGGCAGCCGCCGGCCGGGCTGTCTCATCCGGCTGGCCCATGCGGGCCGGCGCGGCCGGAAGCCGCTGGTCGTGGTCGGCAAGGCGGTGACGTTCGATACGGGCGGGATCAGCCTCAAGCCCGGCAAGAACATGGAGTGGATGAAGTTCGACAAAAGCGGCGGCATGGCCGCGCTGGCGACGGTGTTGCTGGCGGCGCGCCTCCAGCTGCCGCGGCCCGTGGTGGCCTATATCCCCGCCGTCGAGAACATGCCCGGCGGCGGCGCGACGCGCCCGGGCGACGTCGTGACGGCCCGCAACGGCAAGACGATCGAGATCCTGAACACGGACGCCGAGGGCCGGCTGATCCTGGCCGACGCGCTCTCGTTCGCGGCGGACGAAAAGCCGGCGGCGATCGTCGACGTGGCGACCCTCACGGGCGCCGTCATCATCGCGCTGGGCCACGAGGCGACGGCGGTGATGGGCAACGACGACCGGCTGGTGCTGGACCTGATGCTCTCCGGCGAGGCCACGGGCGAGCGCCTCTGGCAACTGCCCCTGTGGCCCGAATACGACGAGATGCTCAAGGGCCAGTTCGCGGACCTGAAGAACGTCGGCGACGGCTCCGCCGGCACCATCGCCGGCGGCGCGTTCCTGAAGGCGTTCGTGCCCGCGGGAATTCCGTGGGCGCATCTGGACATCGCGGGCACCGCGTGGCTGGAAAAGGACGAAGCCCACGGCGCGGCCGGGGCGACGCTGGCGCCGGCGCGGCTCCTGGCCGACTGGGCCGCGCGGACGACCCTCGGTTCCTGACGCGGGCGCGATGCGCTTCCTGCTCGACCAGTTCATGGATTACCTGACGCTGGAGCGGGGGCTGAGCGTCCACACGCGGCTGGGCTACGGCCACGACCTGTCCGAATTCCTGGCTTTCCTGGCGCGCAAGGGCCGCGCGGGCATCCAGGAGGTCCAGCGGCGCGATATCGTCGATTTCCTGCTGGCGGGCAAGCAGCAGGGGCTGGCGCCGGCGAGCCTCGCGCGACGGCTGGTGGCCATCAAGGTGTTCTTCCGCCATCTGGCGCAGGAGGGCCTGCTGGCGGCGAACGTGGCGGACGCGATGGATTCGCCGCGCCTGTGGAAAGTCCTGCCGCCGACGTTGTCGCACGAGGAAGTGGACCGGCTGCTGGCCGCGCCGGATCCGGCCAAGCCGGGCGGCTTGCGCGACCGGGCGATCCTGGAGACGTTCTACGCGACGGGCCTGCGCGTGAGCGAACTGGCCGGACTGACGCTGGAGGCGCTGCACTTCGACGCGGAGTACGTCCGCTGCGTGGGCAAGGGCGACAAGGAGCGGGTGGTGCCGATCGGGCGGCGGGCCATCGCGGCGGTGCAGGCGTGGCTGGAACGCGGCCGCCCGGCCTATGCCGCGAAAGGCGGCGGCGCGAGCCGCGCGGTCTTCCTGTCGCGCCTGGGCCGGCCGCTGTCGCGCATCGCGATCTGGCGGCAGGTCCGGGCCTATGCCCGGCAAGCGGGCATCCGCAAGGAAATTTCGCCGCACGTGCTGCGGCATTCGTTCGCGTCGCATCTGCTGGCCAACGGCGCCTCGCTGCGCGTGATCCAGGAAATGCTGGGGCACGCGGACATCGCGACCACGCAGATCTATACCCACGTGGACCAGGGCCGCCTGCAGGCCGTGCACCGCCAATACCACCCGAGGGCCTGAACATGGAAACGAACGCAGCGCATCCGGACCCGGCGGAATTGGCCCAGCGGCTGGGGCATGCGTTCGCCCGGCCGGAACGGCTGGCCGCCGCGCTGACCCACCGGTCCTATTCGGCGGAAGCGGGCCAGCCCGAGCTGGCCGAGAACCAGCGGCTGGAATTCCTGGGCGACGCGGTGCTGGGGGCGATCGCGGCCGAATGGCTGGTGGCGCGCCGGCCCGACTGGCGGGAGGGGCCGTTGACCAAGGTGCGCAGCCGCCTGACGAACGCGGCGGCGCTCGCGCGGGTGGCGCGCCGCCTGGAGCTGGGCCGGTTCCTGCGGCTGGGCCGCGGCGAAGCGCGGGAAGGCGGCCGCGATCGGGATTCGCTGCTGGCCGACGCCCTCGAGGCGGTGCTGGGCGCGCTGTGGCTCGACGGCGGCGCCGAACCCGTCCGCGCGGTTTTCGCCACGTGGTTCGCCGACGAAATCGCGGCGGCCCTCGCGGCCGGCAGCGACGACAATCCCAAGGGCGAACTGCAGGAGCGATTGCAGCGGGAAGGCCGGGAACCGCCGCGCTACGAGGTGGTGGAAGAAAGAGGGCCGTCCCACGACCTTCTGTTCCGGGTGGAAGTGTTCCGGGGGACGGAAAGCCTGGGCCGGGGCGAGGGGTCAACCAAGCGGCAGGCCGAGATGAACGCGGCCCGGCAGGCCTTGGACCGGCTGGCGTCGCTGGCGGCGGGGTGCAAGCCGGATGCAGTCGCTGGCGACGGCGGATCTGGCGACTAAACGGTTAACGGCGGGAAAATTGTCAAAAGCAATTTTCTTCCGTTTTTGCTTCTGATCATGCCGGAATAGCTATCCGGAAATAAAAATATTCAGGTAAAACGATTTATCCGCCTGGGTTTCCTATCTGCTTGTCGGTGGCCGGGATGCGCGTAATTATCTGGAAACAAATGGGATTTGCCTGTCTGGATTGGCCGAAAAAGGGCTTGCAATCCAAGCGACGTGACATAGAGTTCGCGCAGATTTGCACCCCATGTCGGGGGGCAGGATGATGAAGCAAATGTCCCGGAACCGCCCCGGGGCAAGGAGTGAAGAATGAAGGAAGTCAAGAAATCGCCCGCCAAGAAGGCCGCAGCCCCGAAAGCGGCTGCCGCCAAGAAGCCTGCGGCCAAGGCCGCGCCCGCCGCGCCTGCCGCGCCCGCCGCGAAGGTTGCGCCGCCCGCGAAGAAGCCGGCGATCTCGCCGGAACAGCGCTACAAAATGATCCAGGACGCCGCGTATTTCATCGCCGAGCGCCATGGATTCAATGGCGACAGCGCCTATTTCTGGTCGCTGGCCGAGGCCGAAATCAACGCCAAGTTGAGCTGAGTCCCGTTCCTTGCGAACGGTCCGAAAGCGCCGCAGGGTTTCCCTGCGGCGTTTTTCTTTGCTTGTGGGCCGGAGGCCGGATCGGTTAATAAATCGTTGGCGATTTCCGCCGGAAAAGTCCATGAAGCGAACCGTCAACATCATGCCGTGCCTCGACATGCGCGCCGGCCGCGTCGTCAAAGGCATCCATTTCGCGGATCTGGTCGATGCGGGCGATCCGGTGGCGTGCGCCATGGCCTACGAGGCGGACGGCGCGGACGAACTGGGGTTCCTCGACATCACGGCCACGGTCGAGAAGCGCCGGACGACGTTCGACGTGCTCCAGCGGGTGACCGCCGCCGTGAAGATCCCCGTGACGGTGGGCGGAGGCATCCGCGCGCTGGCCGACGTGGAAGCGGCGCTGGCGGCCGGG
>DAOTNL010000076.1:0-11950 GCA_035450765.1 Kiritimatiellia bacterium
AAGGTCAATCAGGGAGCCCGGATTGACCTTGTCGAGGTTCGCGTACTTCGGCGCGGTGCCGTGCGTGGCCTCGAAAACCGCGCAACCGCTGTCGTAGTTGATATTGGCGCCCGGCGCGATGCCGATGCCGCCCACGCAGGCGGCCAGCGCGTCGGACACGTAGTCGCCGTTGAGGTTCAGCGTCGCGATCACGTCGTAGTCCGCCGGCCGCGTCAGGATCTGCTGCAGGAACGCATCGGCGATGCAGTCCTTCACCACGATGGTCCGGCCCGTCGCCGGGTCCGCCAGCTCGAGCCACGGCCCGCCGTCCAGCGGCTTCGCGCCGAATTCCTCGCGCGCCGTCGCGTAGCCCCAGTCGCGGAAGGCGCCCTCCGTGAACTTCATGATGTTGCCCTTGTGCACCAAGGTCACGCTCTTGCGGCCGTTGGCCAGCGCGTAGCGGATCGCCGCGCGCACGAGGCGGCGCGTGCCTTCCTCGCTCACCGGCTTGACGCCGATGCCCGAGCTGGCCGGGAAGCGGATTTTCTTCACGCCCATTTCCTTCTGCAGGAAATCGATCACCTTTTGCGCCTGCGCCGTGTACGCCGCCCACTCGATGCCGGCGTAGATGTCTTCGGCGTTCTCCCGGAAGATGACCATGTCGGTCTTTTCCGGATGCTTCACGGGGCTGGGCACGCCCGCGAACCAGCGCACCGGCCGCAGGCAGACGTAGAGATCCAGTTCCTGCCGCAGCGCCACGTTCAGGCTGCGGATGCCGCCGCCCACGGGCGTCGTCAGCGGGCCCTTGATCGACACGAGATAGTCGCGGCACGCCGACAGCGTTTCGGCCGGCAGCCAGGTGTTCGGGCCGTAGACGGCGTTCGCCTTCTCGCCCGCGTAGATTTCCATCCAGGCCACTTGGCGTTTTCCGCCGTAGGCCTTTTCCACTGCGGCGTTCCAGACGACCATCGCCGCGCGGGTGATGTCCGGCCCCGTGCCGTCGCCCTCGATGAAAGGCAAAATCGGCCGGTCCGGCACCTGCAGGCGTCCGTCCGGGCCCATCGCGATTTTCTGCCCGTCGGCGGGCACCTGGATCTTGCTGTCGCTCATGGTCGTTTCCTCTCAAATCCGGTTGTTTCCTTGCCGTGGAAAACGCTTTTCCATGCCGTGGAAAAACGCGCCGAGACTCTTCCACACCGCGGAAAAAAGGTCAAAACAAACCGCGGCGGCATTCAATCGGCCAGCAGGCGCGCCAGAGCCTGGGCCAGCGGGTGCGGATTGGGCAGCCGTTCCCAGCCGTCCCGGACGCGCCGCACCAGCCTACCGGCCTGCAACATGGCCAGATGGCGGAACAGCGCGGGTTGCGACACCACGCCGAATTGCCGCAGCTCGGCCGCGGTGCGCGGCCCGGCTTGGAGCAGCTGCGCGATCCTGAGCCGCCTTTCGTGACCAAAGGCGCGGGCGACTCGGCCCGTTTCCTCGTCGGGCCATTTGGCGAACGACTCCCTGACCGCCGCCAACAGCGGCTTGGCCGAAGCCACCTTCGGGTCGGTCACCGGGCGGTACCGGGTCCATCGCCCTGCCCGCACCATCTGGACCAGGCCGCGCGACTGCAGGCGACGCAACTCCTGGCTGGCGCGGGATTCCGAAATCTTGGCCTCCGCCGCCAGGTCCGTCACGCACCGGTCCGGCCTTTCGATGATCTGCCGCAGCAACGCCAACCGCGTCGGTCCCGCCAGCACCCGGCAGGTTCTCCATAAAGTCGGAGTCAATTGCATAGCCACTCCCTTTTCAATGCTCTCACTTATTATAATAACCGAGAGTCGATGGCAATCGACAAATATCAATTGTTACTAAGAAATATTCATAATATTGTCTCGGTTATTATAATAAGCGAGAGTGTTGGCTTGGCGTATTTCCGAGAGGGGGGGTCCGGGGCGGAAGATCATCTTGGCGGCTACTGGATTCGGCGCGCGGTCGGCGGGGTTCGGACTGTTCAACCGGCGCGGCATCGCCTATTCTGCCGCCCATGAAACCTGCGCTGAAGGAGTCGGCCGCGCCGTACGAGATTTCGCCGTCGCGCATCAAGGATTTGCCGGGGCATCGCCGGCCGCGCGAACTGGCCCTGGAAGCGGGCTTGACGAACGTGCCCGACGAGGTGCTGGTGGCCATCCTGCTGCGGGCGGGCACCCGCGGCCAAAGCGTGATCGACCTCGCCCGCCAAGTGCTCGACCGCCATCAGGGCTCCCTGGCGCGCCTCGCCGCCGCCCACCACGACGAACTGCGGGGGCTGGGCATCAAAGGGCTGGGCCCCGTCAAGATCCTGGAACTGCAGGCCGCGTTCGAACTGGGCCGCCGCGCCGCCGGCGAGCGCACCGAAGCCTTGCCGCTGATCCGCGAGCCGGCGCACGTGCTGGACCTGCTGCGCAAGGAAACCGCCCGGCTCGACCAAGAGACTTTTTGGGTGCTCATGCTGGACCAGAAGTACCGCCTGCGCCGCGCGCCGGAAGCCGTCACCAAGGGCATCCTCGACGCCAGCTTCGCCCATCCGCGCGAGGTGTTCCGCGAAGCCATCCGCATGGCGGCGGCGGCCATCATCGTCGCCCACAACCACCCGTCCGGCGATCCGACGCCCTCCGCCGAAGACGTCCGCGCCACCCGCCAGCTGGTCGAAACCGGCAAGATCGTCGGCATCCAGGTGCTCGACCACGTCGTCATCGGCGGCAACCGGCCGCATCCCGCGCCCTACGTCAGCCTGCGCGAAGCCGGTCTCGTGGACTTCAAATAGACCCCGTCCGCCATTGACAAACCGCCCCCGGTGCCCTTGAATGTGCGCGATTTCGATCCACCGGAAAGACGTGGCCCCATGAAAAAGCTTCTCATCGCGTTGCTGGCGCTGGCCCTTTGGGCCGGCACCGCCGCCGCCCAGACCCTGAACGTTTTCGCGGACAAGGCGTATCAGCCGGCCTTGCGGGAAGTCGTCCCGCTGTTCACCCAGAAAACCGGATTCGAAGCCAAGTTGACGTGCGGCCGCTCGGCGGCCTTGGCGGAACGGATCGTCCGCGCCAAGAAATCGCCCGACGTCTTTTTCCCGGCCGAAACCGCCGCCATGCAGCTGGTGATGGAAAGGGGCCTGATCGACGTGGCCCTGAAGCGCAACGTCCTTGCTTTGCCCCCGCCCCAGCCCGCCGAAGGCGAACCGACGCCCGGCCCCGAATACGTGGCGGCCGCCGTGCTGCGCGATTCGGCCCATCGCCTGCAGGCGATGGCGTTCCTGGAATTCCTCGGTTCCGAGCCGGCCCGCGCGGTGTTCGCGCGCCACGGTTTCGCGCTGCCCTAGTCGGACACCCGCGCGGCTTCCGCCCGCGCGACGGCCTCCGCCGCTTCCGCCGCCCGTCCCTGCCGTTCGAGACAGGTCGCCAAATTGATCCAGCCCTTGGCGTCGCCCGGGCGCAATTCCACGGCGCGCCGCAACAGGCGTTCCGATTCGGCCCAATTTTCCGCCCGGCCCTCGAGCACGCCCCAATTGATCCACGCGGCCGCCGCCTGCGGATTGGCCTCGGTCGCCGCCCGGTAGAATTCGCGCGCGCCGGCCGCGTCGCCGGCCTCCTCGCGCAACAGCCCCAGCCAAGTCGCCGCCGTCGCGCTCCGCGGATTCTGGAAATAGGCCGCCGACCACAGTTTTTCCGCCGATTCCCACTGCCCCAGACGCACCGCCAGCAGCAGCGCGTAGATCGCCGCCAGCGCCGCCAGGCCGAGCGCCCGCCCCCGGCGCGACTGGTGCGACAACACCCATGCGGCGACAATGGCGAAGCCCGGCGCGACGGGATAGAGATAACGGTCCGCCACCGGATGCAGCAGCGGCCAGAGATTGGACACGGGCAGGAAGAACGCCAGCATCCAGACCAGCCCCAGCGCGACTTCCGGCGCGGCGCGGCGCAACTTCCACGCGCCCCAGGCGCACAGCGCCAGCCAAGCCAGCCCCCAGGCCAGCCGCGGCGAGGCCGGCGTCGCTACCGGCTCGAAACCCGGCGTCACGTTCAGCGGCCACGGCACCAGCAGCAGGCGCAGCGTCCGCGCCCAGAGCGCCGGCGCCGACCACAGCGTTTCCGGAAACCGCAGCGATTCGCCGTTCCAGGCGCCGCCCGCCGCCTGCAAGTCCGTCGGCAGCGCCAGCCACAGCGCGAAAAACAGCGCGGCCAGCGCGGCGGCGGCCGCCCAGCCGACCGCTCGATCCCGCCGCGAGCCGGAAAACGCCGCCGGGAACAAAACCATCAGCGCCCCCAGCAGCAGCGGCGCGACCACGGCCGTTTCCTTCGCCAGCAACGCCAGCGCGAGGCAAGCCAGGCCGCCCAGACGGGCCAACCCGGAGCGCGGCCCCGTTGCGAGAAACCCGTGCAGGAACGCCAGCGTGAAAAACAGGCAGAGCACGTCCGCGCGGAATCCCGGCGCATGGACCGCTTCCGACGTCGCCGGATGCAGCGCGAACAGCAGGCCCGCCGCCGCCGCGAAATAATCCCGGCCCGTCAGCCGCCGCAGCAGGCCGGCCAGCAGCGCCGCGCAGCCGAGATGCAGCGCCAGGTTCGTCGCCCGCCAGCCCGCCGGACGCAGGCCGTAGAGCGCGCGGTCGAGGAAATACGTCGCCAGCACCGCCGGTCGGCGGCCGTTGACCACGTGCGGATCCGCCAGCGTCCGGCCCGCCAGCACGGCCCCCGCGTTCGCCGGGTTTTCCAGAAAGGCGTTTTCCGCGATCATTCCCACGTCGTCGTAGAGGAACGGAAACGACAAGCCGTGCAGCCACGGCGCCGCCGCCACGGCCAACAGCAGCCATCCTTTCCATGCGCGGTTCATGGGGCGCATTGAAAGCGCGGCGCGCCCGCTTGTCAACGCCGCCTTTTTTGCTTTCCCCGTTCCGCCGCCTTCCCCTACACTTCCGCCGTGAAAAAGAACCCGCCTTCCCTCCGGTTGCTTGGCCTGGCCGTTTTCCTGCTCGCGCTGGTTGCCCCGCCCGACGCTTCCGCCGCCAAGAAATGGCGCGAATACACCGGTTGCCGCGTCATCCCCAACGCCTCCAACGACGGCGACAGCTTCCACGTCAAACCCACCAACATCAAGACGCGGACCTACCTCTTCCGGCTCTATTTCGTGGATACGCCCGAATCCGAGACGTCCCTGCCCGAACGCCTCCAGGTCCAGGCCGACTACTTCGGCATTCCCGACCCCAAGGACGTCGTCAAGGTCGGCAAAGAAGCCGTCAAGTTCACCGAAAAATTCCTCGAGGACGGCAATTTCACCGTCTATTCGCGCTTGGCCGACGCGCTGGGCCGCTCGGCCAAGGACCGCGACTACGCCATGGTGATGAACGCCGCCGGCCAGGACCTCGGCACGGAACTGGTCCGCAACGGCCTCGCCCGCGTCTTCGGCAACGGCACCGATCTCAGCGAACTGGATGCCTACAAGCGCGACGAAATCGCCTGGTGGCGCCGCCTGCGCCAGGCCGAACTCGAAGCCAAGAAGGAAAAGCGCGGCGCCTGGGCCTATGCCGGTGTGCCCGTCTCGCGCATGGACGCCTTGCTGGCGCCGCGGCAGGTGGCCGAACAGGACGTCGTCCTCGCCCGCCCCATCTACATCTATCCGCTGGACAACCCCGCCAGTCAGCAGCCGTTGGGACAGCTCCGGGCCGGCGTCACCGTCCGCGTCGTCAAAGGCATCAGCCCCGACCGCGCCCACGTGCGTTTCAGCACCTCGGACGGCCGGAGCTTCGAAGGCGCGGCCCGGTTCGCCGATCTGGGCATCTGAGGACGGGTGCCGTGTTCGACCTGAAAACCTATCTCGCCGACGGCGCGCGCTGGATCGAAACCGCGCTCGATCGTCTGGTGTTGCCGGCCGATACCCGTCCCGTCCAATTGCACGCCGCGATGCGCCACAGCTTGTTCGCCGGCGGCAAACGCCTGCGCCCGCTGCTCTGCGCCGCCTGCGCGGAAGCCTGCGGCGCGCCGCGTTCCGCCGCGCTTTTCCCGGCCGCCGCCAGCGAGTGCCTCCACACCTACACCCTCATCCACGACGACCTGCCCTGCATGGACGACGACGACCTGCGCCGCGGCGTGCCCACCTGCCACAAGGTCTACGGCGAAGCCGTCGCGCTGCTCGCCGGCGACGCCCTGCAGGCCCTCGCTTTCGAACTCGCCGCCCAGACCCCCGTCGCGGCGCTGGACGTCGTCCGCGAACTCGCCGACGCCGCGGGCTCCGTCGGCGTCGTCGGCGGCCAGGTCGAAGACATGCTCGGCGAGCATCTGCCGCCCGACGAAGGCCGGCTGCGCTTCATCCAGCAGCACAAGACCGGCGATTTGATCGTCTGCGCCTGCCGCATGGGCGTGCGCGCCGCCGGCGGCTCCCCCGCCGCACTCGCCGCGGCCACCCGCTACGCCGCCGCCCTCGGCGAAGCCTTCCAGATCGCCGACGACCTGCTCAACGAAACGTCCACGCCCGAACAGCTCGGCAAGGCCGTCGGCACCGACGCCGCGCGCGAGAAAACCACGGCGGTTTCGGTGTACGGGCTGGACGGCGCGAAAAAGCGCCTGAACGATCTGGTTGCCGAAGCCCTCGCCGCCCTCGCTGATTTCCCCGGCGAAACCGCTCCCCTCGCCGCCCTCGCCCGCCACGTGGCGGAGCGGAAAAACTGACGCGCGTTTACGGGTTCGCCTTGGGCGTCCGAATGAACGTCCCGTCTTCGATTTCCGCGAAGGCCTGTTCCAATTCCTCGCGCGTATTCATCACGATGGGCCCGCCCCACGCGATCGGCTCGCGCAGCGGCCGGCCCGCGCAGAGCACGAAGCGCAACCCCTCGGCTCCCGCCTGCGCATGGAATTCGTCGCCTTCGCCGAACAGGACCGCGCAATGGTCGTGGACCGTCCGGTCCGCATCTCCGAACCGCCCCGAACCTTCGACGAGGTAGACGAACAGGGTGGCGCCTAGCTCCACCGGCAGCCGGAATTCCGCGTTGGGCTCCAGCTCCACGTCCAGCATCGTCGTCTTCACGTAGTCGCCCTGGGTCGGGCCCGCCACGTTCCCGTAGCGTCCGGAAATCACGCCGATGCGCGCGCCCGGTTCCCGGACCCGCGGAATCCGGTCGCCCGACAAATCGCGGTATTCCGGCGGCGCGAACTTGTCCTTGCACGGCAGATTGATCCACAGCTGCAGCCCCAGCATGCGCGGCGAAGCCTGCGGCATTTCCTGGTGGAGAATGCCCGCGCCCGCCGTCATCCACTGGCATCCGCCGTCCCGGATGCGCCCGCCGTTGCCGAGGCTGTCGCCATGCTCGACGTCGCCGGCGATCAGGTACGTCACGGTTTCGATGCCGCGGTGCGGATGCCACGGGAACCCGCGGACGTAGTCCTGCGGATCGCGCGAATCGAAGGCATCGAGCATCAGGAACGGATCGAATTCCTCGACGTCGCCGCGCCCGATCACGCGCACGAGCCGCACCCCCGCCCCGTCGATTTGGTTGGAACCGGTCACCACCCGCCGGATGTTTCGGATCTGCGCCATGCCGTCCTGCCTTTCCCGTCCGCCCACGGACAGCCTACCCCCCTTTTTCCGCATCCGCAATCCGATCGCGGGCGCGAAGACGGCAGCTTCCTACTCCCCGCGCTTGCGGAGGATTTCGACGGCGATGCTTTCGGTGTGCGGCAGGGCGCCGGGCTTGTCCACCACCACCCGCACCGACATGACCTGCGTGTGCCGCAGGCAGACTTCCGCCACCCGTTGCGCCAGCGCTTCGGCCAGGAAATAGTTGCCCTTCTCCGCCGCGGAAATGACTTCGGCTTCCACCAGCTCGTAGTTGAGGGTGTCCCCGATCTTGTCGGATTGGCCGGCGCGCCGCGTGTCGATTTCCAGCGAGACGTTGAAAAACACCTTGCGCGGCGTCGTCCGTTCGGACGGATGGATCCCCAAAATGCAGGTGGCCTGGATCCGCCGCAGGTGGATCCAGTCGCCGCCCTTTTCCGTCGCCCTCAGGAGTCTCGCGTCGCGCATGGTGGGGTTCCTCGATTGAAGGACCGATCCTAACATGCCCCTTTGCCCTTCCGCAACCCGCGCGTCCGCGCTAGGATGGGCCGCATTATGGGACACAAGCTCACGCCCAAGATCATCCTCGAAGGCACGCGCCTGACCTTCAAGACCGACCTCGCCTTCGCGCTCAACGAACATCCGCGCATCGTCGGCCCCCGCCGCTACCGCTACCACTCGCCGCTCGTTTCCGGCGAATGGTGCGCCTTCACCAACTTCCCCTGGGGCCGCGGGCTCATCAATTTCGAGCCGCAGGAGGAAGCGCTGGCCCTGGAAACCTACGCGACCTGGGCGCGCCTCTTCGAGCTCCAGCGCTACTATTCCTGGATCGTCGACCGCTTCCACCTCTCCACCCGCATGTTCCAGCTCATGGCCCGCGGCAAGGACTACGATTTCCGCTGGCTCGAGGAGCGCCTGCGCCCCCTCAATTTCCGGCTCGTCTACTGCGTCCGCTCGCCCGACTCCTTCGCCGCCGCCCGCGCCCTGCGCCTGAAGGTCTCCGGCAAGCCCGACCAGTACGACGACCTGTCGCTCTTCGTCCGCGAGCAGGAACTCCTCGACCGCCTCGTCGCCGAGTCCATCTTGCCCGTGCTCCGGCTCGACCTGTCCGACAACGACGTGCCCGCCGCCGCGGACCGCGTCGCCGACTGGCTGGAGGCCACCGGCGGCCTCTGGATGGACGCCTGACGCCCGCATTTTCCTCCAGCTCCCGCTTGCCCCCGACCCCGGCCATCCGCTAGGCTTCGGCTCGACCAAGGAGGCACCATGGACAACGCTACGGCGTCCCGGGAACATTGGAGCGGCGCGTGGGGACTCGTCCTGGCCGCGGCCGGCTCGGCCATCGGCCTGGGCAACATCTGGAAATTCCCCTACATCGTCGGCGAAAACGGCGGCGGGGCCTTCGTGCTGGTCTACCTGCTGTGCATCGCCATCACCGGCGCGCCGGTGATGATCTGCGAATTCGCGCTGGGGCGCCACACCCAGCGCAATCCCGTCGGGGCGTTCCAGGCGCTGGCCCCGAAGACGTCCGTGCTGGCCCATCTCGTCGGTCTGGGCGTGCTGCTGGCCGGCGTTTTCCTGCTGCTGTTCCGCTGCTGGGGGTGGGGCGCCATCCTGGTCGGCCTCGGCCTGCTCGTGTTCCGCTACGGCTGGGTCCTCGTCGGCGCCATGGGCGTCGTCGCCGGCTTCACGATCCTGTCGTTCTACAGCGTCGTCGCCGGCTGGACCGTCGGCTACGTCTGGAAAGCCGTCTCCGGCCAGCTCGATTTCGCCACCGTCGAAGCCGCCAAGGCGCACTTCAACCATTTCATCGTCGATCCCGCCTGGGCCGTCGGCTGCCACTTCGTCTTCATGGCGCTGTGCGTCCTGATCGTCTACAAAGGCGTCAAATCCGGCATCGAGCGCTGGTCGAAGATCCTCATGCCGGTGCTGTTCTTCATCATCCTGGCGCTCATCGTCCGCAGCCTGACGCTGCCCGGCGCCATGGCCGGCGTCCGGTTCTACCTCACGCCCGACTTCTCCAAGATCAATGCCGGCAGCGTGCTGATCGCCCTCGGCCACGCGTTCTTCTCGCTCTCCCTCGGCATGGGCGCCATGATCACCTACGGCAGTTACATCGACCGCAAGGAAAACCTGTTTTCCGCCACGCTCTCCGTCGTGGGTCTCGACACGCTCATCGCCCTCATGGCCGGCCTGGCCATTTTCCCGGCCGTCTTCGCGCAGGGCTTCGGACCCGACGCGGGCCCCGGCCTCGTCTTCCAGGTCCTGCCCACCGTGTTCCACCAGATCCCGCTCGGCGCGTTCTGGGCGTTCCTGTTCTTCGTGCTGCTGCTGATCGCCGCGCTGACGTCCGGCATCAGCCTGCTGGAAGTCGTCACCGCCTACTTCGTCGACGAGCGCGGCTGGAAACGCCATCGGGCCGCCGTCGTCTTCGGCGGCGCCATCTTCCTGCTCGGCGCCTTCTGCGCCGTCAGCGTCGCCGACTGGTCGCGCCTGGAAGGTCTCCACGCCCTCCTGGTGAAGGTCTTCGGCTCCGCCAAAGGCTCCTTCTTCGACGTCATGGACAACCTCTCCTCCAACTGGCTGCTGCCGCTGGGCGGGCTGTTCATCTCCCTCTTCACCGGCTGGATCTGGGGCACCAAGCACGCCCTCGACGAAATCCGCCACGGCTCCAGCAATTTCGGCGACGTCCATCTGCTGAGTTTGCTCGCGGGCCTCAAGGACGACCCGTCGCACAACTCGCCGGTGCACGTGCTGACTCTCGCCTCGCTGTGGGGCATCTTCATCCGCTTCATCTCCCCCGTCGCCGTGCTCGTCGCCTTCCTGCACACCGTCGGCTGGATCAAGCTGACTTGAGTTTTACGTAGTACGTAAAAATCCCAAAAAGTTTTTACGTACTACGTAAAACCGCGCGAAACTTTTTACGTTCTACGTAAAACTACGAGCCCAGGCGGTATTCCCGGAAATTCTCCCGGGAATTGCCGTCGATGCGCAGGACGCCGACGGGGTGGCCGTCGGCGGCGCGCAGCGTGCGGTAGAACGTGAAGCTTGCATCGGCGTTGAGGCGGTCCAATTCGACGCCGTCGCCCCGCAGCGCGGCCGCCATGGCCTGCTCGAAGTCCTTCGCCACGAAAAACCGCGCGAAGCCGTCTTCGGTTTTGTAGTCCCGCCACGCGGTGTAGCCCCACAGCGCCGCCGGGTCTTCCGGATCGGGCACGTAGAGCGTGCTGCGCTGCACGAACGAGAGGCCGTCCAGCGTCCGGATCAGGTCGTACAGCTCCTTGTCCACCGCGCTCCGCGGCGGCGCGCCCAGCGCCGCGACCCGCGCGGCCAGCTTGGCCTCGAAATTCCCGACCTGCTCGGCCGCGATCTTCTTGAACGTCTCCGTCCGGTGCGCCAGCACCCGCGCGTTGACCCAGGCCAGCGCCCCGATCAGCACCGCGAACCCGACCAAAATCCCCGCCATCGCCTTCAGGTAACCCCAGCGCGTGGCCTCCGGCGCAAGCTCCGCCCCATCCGCGCCGCGCGCCTTCGGCAGCGCCTGGAACGCGCGCACGATCTCCTGGATGCCCAGCACGACCGTCAGCGCCACGCCCGCCGACGCCAGCGCGATGCTCCCGCCGAACACCCCGTAGAGAACCGCTTCCAACTTCGGGCCGAACAGGTCCCAATCCAGCGATTCGTTGAAAATGCCCACCACCACCAGCGTCGCCGCCAAGGCCAGCAGCAGCGCCGTGGCATGGACGACCAGCGTCAGCATCCGAATGCGTCGTTTCATGCTCTTCTCCCGAACGCGAGCGTTCGTCTTCCAGTCTCGCCCTTTTCCGCCGCGAGGCAAGCCCGGATTGGGCGCTCCCGGCCCGAAAACGGCGGTTGGCGGCCCAAACCGAGTATTGACATTTCTAAAGTCATACTTTAGATTTGCAGCATGATCTACCGCCCCCGCATGCTCGCGCGCGAGTTGCTCAAGGCCGCCGCGCACTTCCCGGCCCTGCTGGCGACCGGACCGCGGCGCTCCGGCAAGACCACCTTGCTGCGGCGCGTCTTCCCCAAGGCCTCCTACGTGCTGCTGGAGGAGGCCGACGTCGTGGCCCGCGTCCGGGCCGATCCCCGCGCTTTTCTGGACGCCCTCCGGCCGCCGGTCATCCTCGACGAAATCCAGAATGCGCCGGAGCTGTTCACCTACATCCGGGCCCGGATCGATGCCGCCCCGGAACGCAAGGGCCGGTGGCTCCTGACCGGCTCCCAAGAAGCCCCGCTGATGCAAGGCGTCACGGAGTCGATGGCCGGCCGCGTGGCGACGTTTTCGCTGTTGCCGCTTTCGCGGGAGGAATGCCCGGCGCTCACCTTGCTGGGCGGCGGATTTCCCGAAGTGGTGGCGGCCCCGGAGGCGCGGGACCTGTGG
>DAOTNL010000077.1:0-11932 GCA_035450765.1 Kiritimatiellia bacterium
AAGCGGCGCTGGCGGCCGGGGCCAAGAAAGTGAGCATCTCCTCGGCTGCGTTCCGCGATCCGGCGTTCGTGGCCGAAGCGGTCAAGCACTTCGGCGGCGCCGCGATCGTCGCGGCGATCGATGCGGACCGCAATCCCCGGCTGCCCTCGAAGCGCGAAGTCTACGTCGACGGCGGCCGGACGCCGACGGGCGCGGATGCCGTGGAATTCGCGAAGAAACTGGCGGATCTGGGCGTCGGCGAACTGCTGCCGACCAGCAAAATGGGCGACGGAGCGAAACGCGGCTACGACCTCGACCTGATCCGCGCCATCGCCGATGCGACCAAGCTGCCGACGGTGGCCAGCGGGGGCGCGGGCAAGCTGATCCATTTCCTCGAAGCGGTGAAGGAAGGCCACGCCAGCACCCTGTTGGCGGCCAGCGTGTTCCACTTCGGCACGTTCACCGTTCGGCAGGTCAAGGCGTATCTGGTCGGCCAGAAGATCCACGTCCACAATCCGCCGATTCCGAAGCTCTGATCGGAGTTCCCCGCCGATCCCGGCGGGGGTTCGGGCGGAACTGATTCACCCACGGGACAAGCCCGTGGGGGTCTTCGATCCCCGCAATTTTTCCAACTCGGAATCCGCGCCGCTCAAGTGGCGGCGAGGACGTCGCGGACCTTCGTCGCGAGGGCATGCCGGTTGAACGGCTTCTGGATGAAATGGGCGGACCCGTCCTGGAGGCCTTGTTCCGCCAGCAGGTGCGCGGTATAGCCCGACATGAAGAGGCAGCGGAGCTGCGGCCGGGCTTCGCGGAGATGCCGGACCAGTTCGGGGCCGTTCATGCCGGCCATGATCACGTCGGTGATCAGCAGGTCGATCCGCTGGCCGGCGTCGCCGGCGATGCGCAGGGCATCCTGGGGCGAGTGGGTGGCGAGCACCTGGTAGCCCAGCGACTCGAGGATGCGCTTGGTCGTGCGCAGGATGACCTCCTCGTCTTCGACCAGCAGGATGGTTTCGTGCGGGCGCGCCGCCGGATCGGCCGGCGGCGGGGCGGTCGCCGGCGCGGCGTCTTCCGGCAGATCCTGCCGGGGCAGGTAGATCCGGAACGTGCTGCCCTTGCCCGGCTGGCTTTCCACGCGCACGTCGCCGCCGTTCTGCTTGGCGGTGCCGTAGACGGTGGACAGGCCGAGGCCGGTGCCTTTGCCGACGGGCTTGGTGGTGAAGAAGGGCTCGAAGATGTGCGCGATGATTTCCGGCTTCATGCCGCTGCCGTTGTCGCGGACGGCCAGCACGGCGTAGCGCCCGGGCGGCAGGTCGCCGGCGGCAGGACCGCCCGCCACTTCTTCCGCGCCGGTTTCGAGGGTGATGCAGCCGGCCGGTCCGACGGCGTCGCGCGCGTTGATGCAGAGGTTGGCCACGGCCTGGTCGAGCTGGCTGGGATCGATCTTCACGTGGCCGACGTCCTTGCCGGGTTTCCAGACCAGCTGGACGTCCTCGCCGATCAAGCGCCGCAGCATGCCGAACATGCCGGCGACGGCCTCGTTGAGATCGATCGTCTGCGGCGCGGCCGCCTGCTTGCGCGCGAAGGCCTGGAGCTGGCGCGTGAGCGAGGTCGAGCGGGCGGCGGCTTTCTGGATTTCCTTGAGGTCCGCGTGCAGGGGCTGGTCGGGGGGCACCTGCTCGATGGCGATCTCGACGTAGCCGAGAATGGCCTGGAGCACGTTGTTGAAATCGTGCGCGACGCCCCCGGCGAGGCGGCCGAGGGATTCCAGCTTCTGGGCGTGCGCCAGCTGCGATTGCAGCGCCGCTTTTTCCTCCTCGTCGCGGAGTTCGCGGGTGACGTCGCGCTTGACGGCCACGAAGTTGACGATGCGGCCGGCGGCGTCGCGCACGGGCGAGATGGCGGCCAGCTCGGTGAACAGCGTGCCGTCCTTGCGCTTGTTGACGAGCTGGCCTTCCCAGGTCCGGCCGGCTTTCAGGTCGGCCCACATCGCGCGGTAGAATTCCCGGTCGTGCCGGCCGCTCTGGAAGACGCGCGGGGTTTGGCCGAGGACTTCCTCGCGGGCGTAGCCGGTGACCCGCGTGAAGGCGGGATTCACGTAGAGGATCTTGCTGTCGGCGTCGGTGATGAGGATCGTCTCGCCGGACTGTTCGATGGCGCGGGTCAGCCGCTCGCGCTCGCTTTCGGCGCGCTTGCGGGCGGTGACGTCGGCGATGAAGCCTTCGAGGGCGACGACCTGGCCTTGCGCGTCGTAGACGCCTTCGCCTTGCTCCCAGACCCAGCGGGTTTCGCCGGAGCGCGTCGCGATTTCGTATTCCATCTCGAACCGGCCGTGCGTGCCCAGGACGTCCTGCCAGGCGTTCCAGATCGGCTCGCGGTAGGCGGGCAGGATGAGGTCGTTGTAGGAGACCTTGCGGTTGCCGATCAGGTCTTCCGGCGCGTAGCCGGTGAGGTCCTGGCAGCCCTGGCTGATGAATTCCATGGTCCAGCTGCGGTCGTTCCGGCAGCGGTAGGCCATGCCGGGCAGATTGGCCAGCAGCGAGACGTAGCGCCGCCGGCTTTCCCGCAGTTCGTCGAGGGCGAGCTTGCGCTCGGTCACGTCGCTGAAGATGCAGGCGAACTGGCCCGGCGCCGACCGGAACGCCGTCACCTCGAAGGTCCGGCCCAGAGGCGTGGAGTAGTCCTCGAAAAAGGCGGGCAGGCCGGTCCGGACGACGTTGCCGTAGATCTCGAACCACTTTTCGTCGAGGCCGGGCAGCGCTTCGCGGGCGGTTTTCCCGAGGAGATCCGCGGCCTTCAGGCCGGTCATGCGCTCGAAGGCGGGATTGACGGCGAGGAAGCGGTAGTCGCGGGGCTCGCCGCGCTCGTCGACGACGAGTTCTTGCAGGGCGAAACCTTCGAGCATGTTCTGGAAGAGCGTGCGGTAGTCCTCTTCGGCGCGCTTGCGCTCGGTGACGTCGCGGGTGACGCCGTGCAATTCGAGGCGGCCCGTGGCTTCGTCGCGCCAGAAGCGGGCCACGGCTTCGGTGACGAGCGGCGCGCCGCGCTTGCAATGCTGCCGCATTTCGAACGTGAAGAACGTCCGGTCGTCGATTTCGCCCCGCCGGAACTCCTCGACGCGCCGGCGGATCAGGTCGCGCAGGGCCGCGGTCTGGTCGGGCACGACGCAATCGGGGAGGGTGCCGGCGAGGATTTCCTCGACGCCGTAGCCGCACAGCGCTTCGGCGGACGGGCTGACGTAGAGGAACCGGAGCGTGTCCGCGTCCAGGATCCAGACGACGTCCTTCATGTTTTCCGTCAGCATGCGGTACTTGCGCTCGCTCTCGCGCAAGGCGGTCTCGAAGCGCTTGCGCTCGGTGACGTCCTGGTCGATCCCGATGTAGCCGATCGGCCGGTTTTCGGCGTCCCGCACGAGGGAAATGAACGTGGCGGTCCAGAACGTTTCCCCGTTTTTCCGCCGCTGGAGGTGTTCGCCCCGCCAGAACCCCTGGGCGAGGAGGTTCTGGCGGAAGGCGGTTTCGTCGGGCGGGTCGAGCGCGCCCGCGATGCTGCGGTACGGCTTGCCGAGGACCTCGGCCGCCGTGTAGCCATAGAGCGCTTCGGCCTCGCGGTTCCAATACTGGATGTTGCCGTCCAGGTCCGAGGAAACCACCGCCTCGTGCACGCAATCCAGCAGCTGGGCCTGTAGCCGCAGGTGCGCTTCGGCGCGCTTGCGTTCGGACACGTCGCGCGAGGAGCCGTGCAGCTCGAGCCGGCCGGTCCGTTCGTTGGTCCAGAAGCGGCAGACGGCTTCGGTTTCGACGACGGCGCCGTCCGGGCGCGCGAGCGGGATTTCCAAGGCGAAGAACGTTTCCGGCGCGCGCCGGCCGGCGCGGCAGTCGGCCGCCGCGGCGCGCAGCCGCTCCACGACCGCCGTCCGCCGGTCCGGGGCGATGGCGGCGTCCAGCGGCTGGGCCAGGACGTCCGCGGCGGTCCGCCCGCAGAGCCCTTCGACCGACGGGCTGACGTAGAGGAAGCGGCTCGTTTCGACGTCCGCGATCCAGACGACGTCTTTCATGTTTTCCGCCAGCATGCGGTACTTGCGCTCGCTCTCGCGGAGGGCTTCTTCCGCGCGCATGCTCTCGGTCACGTCGATGTGGGTGCCCACGAGCAGGCCCGCCGGCCGGCCGGCGGCGTCGGGGAGCATCTGGCCGCGGGACCAGATCCAGGCCCAGGCGCCGTCGCGCCGCCGCATGCGGAAGCGCAGGTCGAACGGCCGGTCCGGTTGCCGCAGGTAGTTGGTCCAATAGCCGTTGGCGGCATCCCGGTCGCCGGGGTGGATCAGGTCCAGCCAGCAGGCGGCGAGGGTCTGCTTCTCCGGCGCGGCGAACGCGGCCGGATCGTGGCCCAGCAGGGTGAAGTATTCCGGGCTGCACCACATCCGCTGCGCGGCGACGTCGTACTCCCACGCGCCGGTGTTCGAGGCTTTGATCAGCGCGGCGTAGCGGCGGGCCGCCGCCTGGTTTTCCTCGAGCAGCCGGGCGAGGCGTTCCTCGTTGCGCCGGCGGTCGGTGACGTCGGTTTCGGTTCCCCAATAGCCGCGCGGCCGGCCCTCCTCGTCCCACAGCGGAATGCCGGCGGTGGCGACCCAAATGGTTTCGCCCGACTTCGTCACCAGCGGGCAGGCCGGGGCCTGGATGGACTCGCCCCGCGCGGCCAGGGCGAACCCCGATGCCTTGTAGGCCTCCCGGCCCTCTTCCGGATACAAGTCGTAGAAGTGCTTCTTGCCGATCAGCTCTTCCGGGCGGTATCCCAGCACCGCTTCGGCCGTGTCGCCGACGTCCACGTAGAGGCCGTCGACGTTGGTTTCCCACGTGACGATGCGGTTCTGCTGCGCCAGCAGGTGGAAGTGGTGCGCGCTTTCGGCCAGCTTCCGGGCCTGCTGCTGGGCCAGATGCGCCAGGTCTTCGCGGCGGTGGACGGTGAACCCGAGGATGAGCGCCGAGGCGCCGGAGATGGACAGCCCGGCCAACAGCACCAGCCAGCCGAGATGGAAGGAATGGTAGGCGAGAAACTGGGCCGTGGGCCGCACGGCGACGGCGTAGGCCCGGCCGAACGCCAGGATGGGCCGGGAAATCGTCCAGTCGTCCGTCAGCCGCGGCGGCGGCGTGTCCGCCGCGTCCGGCGGAGAGGCCGCGGCGATCCGGCGCGGCGGTTCGCCGGGCCGCAAGCTCATCAGATCCAGGGTGACCTGCATGTTTTCCGTCGGGTTTTCCCCGAGGAAACTGCGCAGGAAAAACTGGGGGTCCACGGCGGCCATCGCGAAACCCATGGGGGCGCCGTGCCCCTGGATTTTGCGCACCGGGCGGAACACGAGGATCTGGTTGCGCGGACTGGTGGCGCCCGGCAGCGGCGGAAGCGTGGCCGTGGCCGTGATCAGGGAAGTCGTGGCCGCGATTTCGATCGCCGCGCGGACGGCGGGGATGGCCGCCAGGTCGCGGCCGGGCGTGATGCCGTACTTCGAGAGGGCCTCGGAGGATTCGACGTGGTAGATGGGATAATGGCAGGGGCGTTCGGCGGCCGGGACCGGCTGGCCGGCGGCGTCCGCGTCCCAGAGGCGGTATTCCGGCGCCTGCCAGCCGGCGTCGCGGACGGCCTGCTCGAATTCCGCCCGTTGCTCCGCCTCCACGACCGGCACCCAGGCCCAGGCCATCACTTCGGGCACGCGCACGAGGTGGCGCGCGTAGCGCCGGAACTCGTGGGAGGTCACCGTTTCGCTGCCTTCGATGAACCGGGCCAGGCCCTCGAGCTCGGAGCGCCGCAACCCGAGGAAGGCGTCCAGGATGCGTTCGCTCCGGATTTGGGCCACCGCGGCGAACGCTTCGCGCGCATGGGTGGCCTCGACGAGCCGCGTCATCCACGTCGCGGTCAGGGTCAGCACCAGGCCGATGGCCGCGGTCAGGAACGCTTCGAGATGGCGCCAGCCGCGCCGCCGGAATCGGTTGGGGTGCGCGTTGCGCCGGTGCAGCAACGGGAACCCCGTCGCCAGCAGCAGCAGCAGCGCGGCTGTCGCCGCCAGCGGCACGCGCGTGGCCCGCAGGGCCTTGGCGCGCCAGGTGGAGGCATCGATGTCGATGCCCACCACGGTGACCAGCCGGTCGGTTTTGGGATCGGCCAGCGGCACGAACGCGCTGACCCACGTGCCCCAGCGGTCGGCGATCGGCCCTTCGGTGGCCGCGATGCGCTTGTCGAACACTTCGTGGAGCAGCGGGGACGCTTCGGTATAGAACTGGCCGGGCGGGGACGGATCAGGCGCGTCGTAGGCTTCGGAATCCATCTGGAAATAGACGACGCCGTTTTTCCGCCGGCCCATCAGGTAGATCCATTCCCAGTCGGGATCGATCTGCTGCGCCGCCATGAGCTGTTCCTTCAGGCGGCGGTATTCGGGTTTTTGCTCGTCGGAGCGGTTGCCGTGCAACCTTCGCAGCCGGTCGATCGGAATGGTCTCGGCCATGCGGCGGGTCTGCTCGAGCAGGGCGTCGCGCAGGCGGCGGTCTTCGCGGCGGTAGGCCCAGTGGGCCAGCGCCGCGCCCAGCGTGGCCACCGCCAGCAGCAGGACGATGAACCGCAACCGATGGGCGGGCAACGCCGGCGGGTATGTCACGACAGGCTCCCGGTGGTGGTCCGCATGTCCGGTAGCTTGCCACGGACGCCCGCCGTCCGCAACCGCGCTTTTGGGGAAACCGGGGCGGAATCCGCCCGCGGCCGGCATTTGAAATTCCGGCGGGATTGGGCTATGCTGGGCGGTCGGAAAGGAAGCGGACCGCCATGAACGCCGACCAATGGACCACCAAAGCCCAGGAAGCCCTCCGGGACGCCCAGCGCCTCGCCGAGGAGCGGCGCCATGCCGAGGTGGACGTCCTCCATCTCGCGCTGGCCCTCGTCCGGCAGGCCGGCGGCGTCGTGCCCGCCGTGCTGGAGAAGATCGGCGTCAAGGCCGACCTGTTCGCCGACGTGCTCGACCGGCAGCTCCGCAGCCGGCCGCAGGTGGAAGGCGAAGGCCTCCAGCGCGGAGTCTCGCGCGAGCTGCAAACCACCCTCGAAGCCGCCGCCAAGCTCGCCGCGCAGATGAAGGACGAATACGTCAGCGCGGAACATCTGTTCCTGGCCGCGCTCGGCCGCAAGACCGGCGAGGTCGCCAAGGTCGCCGGCGGCCTCGGCGTCACCGTCGAATCCGTGCTCCAGGCCCTGCAGGCCGTGCGCGGCAGCCGGCGCGTGACCGACGAAGCGCCGGAGGACAAGTACGAGGCGCTCAAGAAGTACGGCCGCGACCTGACCGACGACGCCCGCCGCGGCAAGCTGGACCCCGTCATCGGCCGCGACGCGGAAATCCGCCGCGTGGTGCAGGTGCTCTCGCGCCGCACGAAGAACAATCCCGTGCTGATCGGCGAGCCCGGCGTGGGCAAGACCGCCATCGCCGAAGGCCTCGCGCGGCGCATCGTCGCCGGCGACGTGCCCGAGGGCCTCAAGAACAAGCGCGTGGTGTCGCTCGACCTCGGCGCGATGCTCGCCGGCGCGAAGTACCGCGGCGAGTTCGAGGACCGCTTCAAGGCCTTCATCAAGGAAGTGATCGACAGCGCCGGGGCCATCGTGCTGTTCATCGACGAGCTGCACACCCTCGTCGGCGCCGGCAAGGCCGAGGGCGCCGTGGACGCGTCCAACATGATCAAGCCCGCGCTGGCGCGCGGCGAGCTGCGCTGCGTGGGCGCCACCACGCTGGACGAATACCGCAAGCACGTCGAGAAGGATCCCGCCCTCGCGCGGCGCTTCCAGCCCGTGCTCGTGGACGAGCCGACCGTGGAGGACACCGTCGCCATCCTGCGCGGCCTGAAAGAGCGCTACGAGGCCCACCACGGCGTGCGCATCCAGGACGGCGCGCTCGTCGAGGCCGCCAAGCTCTCCCACCGCTACGTCTCCGACCGCTTCCTGCCCGACAAGGCCATCGACCTCGTCGACGAAGCCGCCAGCCGCCTGCGCATGGAGATCGACAGCATGCCCGTCGAGATCGACGAGCTCGAACGCCGCGTCATGCAGCTCGAAATCGAGCGCGAGGCGCTCAAGAAGGAGAAGGACGCCGCCTCCAAGGACCGCCTGAAGGCGCTGGAAAAGGAACTGGCCGAGCTGCGCGAGCAAAGCGCGGCCCTCAAGGCCCACTGGGCGCGCGAAAAGGACCTCATCGGCGCCATCCGCGGCGCCACGGCCGAACTCGACGGCCTGCGCACCGAGGAAGAGCAGGCCCAGCGCCGCGGCGAGTACGAAAAGGCCGCCGAAATCAAGTATTCGCGCCTGCCCGCCGCCGAAAAGAAGATCCAGCAGGCGCAGGACGCCCTCGCCAAGCTCCAGAAGGACCAGCGCATGCTGCAGGAGGAGGTCACCGCGGAAAACATCGCCGAGGTGGTCGCCGCCTGGACCCACATCCCCGTCAGCCGCCTGCTCGAAGGCGAGAAGGAAAAGCTGCTGCACATGGAAGACCGCCTGCGGCGGCGCGTGGTGGGCCAGGACGAAGCCGTCGCGGCCGTTTCCCGCGCCGTGCGCCGCTCGCGCGCCGGCTTGCAGGATCCCAACCGGCCCATCGGCTCGTTCATCTTCCTCGGGCCCACCGGCGTCGGCAAAACCGAGCTGGCGCGCGCCTTGGCCGAGTTCCTGTTCGACGACGAGCAGGCCCTGGTGCGCATCGACATGAGCGAATACATGGAGAAGCACTCCGTCAGCCGCCTGATCGGCGCGCCTCCCGGCTACGTCGGCTACGAGGAGGGCGGGGCGCTCACCGAACACGTGCGCCGCAAGCCGTATTCCATCGTGCTCTTCGACGAGATCGAAAAGGCGCATCCCGACGTCTTCAACGTCATGCTCCAGATCCTCGACGACGGCCGCCTGACCGACGGCCAGGGCCGCACCGTGGATTTCAAGAACACCGTGCTCATCCTGACCTCGAACATCGGCAGCTCCGTCATCCAGGAGACGCTCGAAAAGCATCCGAAGATGAAGCGCGGGCAGGCCGCGTGGGACGAGATGGAGAAGCAGGTGCTCGGCGCCTTGCGCCTGAGCTTCCGGCCCGAATTCCTCAACCGCGTGGACGAAATCATCCTGTTCCGGAGCCTCGGACTCGACCAGTTGCGGCAGATCGTCGAGATCCAGATCGCCCGCGTGCGCGGTTTCCTCGCCGAGAGGAACGTCGCGCTGGAAGTCACCGACGCCGCGGCCGAGAAGCTCGCGGGCGAGGGCTACGATCCCGCCTTCGGCGCGCGCCCCCTCAAGCGCGTCATCCAGCGCCTGGTGCTCGACGAACTGGCCTCCAAGGTCCTCGCCGGCGAAATCCCCGATGGCGCGACCGTCGAGGCCGACTTCGACCCCGACCGGCCGGAGAAGATCGCCTTCAACGTCAAGGCCTGACCGGATTCACCCGCCAGACAGACCCCCGCGCCCTTGCGGCGCGGGTGAAGGAGGTGACCTGATTCATCCACGGGGCAAGCCCGTGGGGGTCTCCGATCCTCGATCCCTGGGCTTTAAAGCACGGCGTGGCGTTCGGCGATGGCCGCCGCCAGCGCGTCGAGTTCCGCGAAGGTCGCCGGGCGCGGATCGCCGCGGCAGATCACGGGCGGAAGCAGTTCCACCTTCAGGTTGGGAATCAGCGCGGCGACCTGCTCGACCACCTTCGTGCTCCAGCCGTACGACCCGATGACGGACGCAAAGCGCACCTTGGGGCGGATGGCGTTGGCGAGGTGGGCGGCGTAGTGCGCGGCGGGATGGGGGCCGACGTGGACGGTCGGCGTGCCCAGCACCAGCGTGGCCGCGTCCACCAGCGCGATCGCCAGCTTGCCGATGTCCGTGACGGTCAGGTCGAACAGATGGACCTTCACGCCGCGCGCGGCGAGCGCCGTCACGAGCGCTTCGGCCATCTTCTGCGTGCTGCCGTGCATGGAGACGTAGGGCAGCACGACCTCGTTCTTGACCGCGTCCGCCACCCAGTCCTGATAGGCCTGCAGGATGGCCTTCGGTTCGCCGTGGACGGGACCGTGGCTGGGGGCGATCCAGCGGATATCCTTCTGGAGCACCTTGTCCAGGTTGCGGCGGATGGGCCCGCGGAACGGCATCATGATCTCGGCGTAGTAGCGCTTGGCGGCCTCGAGGGTCGCGGCCGGGTCGGTCGCGAACACGTCGGTGGTGGCCAGATGCGAGCCGAAGAAATCGCACGAAAACAGGATGCGGTCTTCCTTGAGCCAGGTACACATGGTTTCGGGCCAATGCACCCACGGGGTGTAGAGGAATTCCAGCGTCTTGCCGCCGAGGTCGAGCGTCTCGCCGTCGGCGACGGTTTGAAAAACGCTTTCGGGCAGTTGCAGCAGGTCGATCAGCATGTCCTTGCATTTGGGATTCGTCACGACCTTCGCGCCGGGGAATTTTTCCAGCACGAGAGGGATGGAGCCGGAGTGATCCTGTTCCGCGTGGTGGGCGACGACGTAGTCGAGGCGGTCCAGGCCGGCCAGTTGGTCGCGCAGCACGTGCCACTGGGCCGGATCCACGGTGTCCAGCAGCGTCGTTTTGTCCGTTCCGCGCACGAGGTACGCGTTGTAGCTGGTGCCGTCCGGCAGCGGAATGAGGGAGTCGAACAGGCGGCGGTTCCAGTCGGCCGCCCCCAGGAAATCGACGCCTTCGCACAGAGGTCGGATGTTCATGGCAGTCTCCTTGCCCCGGGCGCGTCAGCGTCCGGAGAGAAACCGATACCACGGTTTGGCCGAGGCGCAAGGGCCGGGCGGGCAAAAAACGGCCCGACGGGCCGTCAGGCGCGCAGAAAGGCTTCCATCGCGGCAAGGCCGTCGGGCGTGCCCATGTCGAGCAGCGGCGGCGGGATCGGGATGGCGACGAGCCGGCGGCGCGCGGCGAGGGCCGGGAAGATTTCCGTTTCCAGCGAAACGGCGCGGCCGGCGGGAATTTCCGCAACGACGTTCCGGGGCAGCAGGTAGAGGCCCGCGTTGACGAAGCCGGCCGCGCGGTCGGCCTTCTCGCGGAAGGCCGTCGCGAAGCCGTCGGGGTCGAATTCCACCGTGCCGTAGCGACCGGCGTTTTCGATGGGCGCGACGAGCAGCGCCGCGCAGCCTGGCCAGCGCTTTTCCACGACGTGGAAAAATCCGTGGCCGGTTTTCCACAGCGTGGAAAAATCCAGGTTCGGCGCCAACGAGTCGCCGTTGACGACGAGGACGGGGTCGGAAACCAGCTGCGGCTCGACGAATTTCAGGGCGCCGCCGGTGCCCAGCGGCGCGGGCTCGCGGGAGAGGGCGATTTCGAGGCCGTCGGCGGGCCGCACGGCGAGGTGGGCTTCCAGCACGTCGGCCAGGTGGCCGGCGGCGAGCAGGACGCGGACGACGCCGTTGCGCTTGAGCCAGTCGAGCTGCCATTCCAGGAACGGCCGGCCGGCGACGGGCACCAGGCACTTGGGCCGGTCGGGGAATTGCGCGGCGATCCGCGTGCCCTTGCCGCCGAGAAGAATGACCGCTTGCGGAATCACGCAGGCAGGATGCCAAGCGGCGGCGGCGTTGTCACGGGATATCCGTGGATCCGGCGTTGTTCTTGAAGTGGGCGGCGTTCCGGCGTATCGTCGTCGGAATCGGTTTTCGGCCGGTCCGGCGGCCGGGTTTCGGAATGGAAAAAACCAAGCCAACAGATGCGATGCTGACCGCCGTGGCGGGCGCGGCGACCGGCGCGCGCGACTTCGATTGCGTGCGCGTCGGCGTGCCCTGCCGCGATGCCTGTCCGGCGCGGACGGACATTCCGGGCTACTTGCAGGCGATCGCGGACGGGGATTGGGCCGCGGCTTACCGGATCAACCTGCGCGACAACGTGTTCCCGGGTGTGCTCGGCCGGGTGTGCACGCGTCCCTGCGAGGACGTCTGCCGGCACGGCGCGGAAGGCCTCG